>JAGLWB010000099.1 GCA_023133655.1 Bacteroidales bacterium | reverse complement strand
TAAGTAATAATTTTTTAAGACACAACTTTTTTCTTAAAAAATGAATACGTCCCCGATAGCAGCAACAAAAGGAAAAAATCCTCATTGCATCTGTTCGAACACCTTGAAGAAGTGAGAGAATTAACTTATACCTGGATGTTGCAAAATAATAACGTCAAGCATTATGATTCCCTGATGAATCCGCCTCCAAACATATTTCTCAAGTGATATAGTAGATTCACGGAATTCCCTGTTCATTTAGGGCCCTACCTCTTTTTTTTTGTCGTGTTCTTATTTTCGCTCAGTAATTCCGAATAGGCTCTGAATTGATCCACCATCCCCTGAAAAAATGCTTCCCTGTCACCATTTTTAAGAGAATTTACGAGATCTCTGTGTGTAATCAAATTTCCTGCTTTTTTGCTTTCCTTGTTGATCTTTAATATATAGTCTTTATATTTTTCTCTAAGAAAAGCAAAAATTGGAAATATAATCTCTTGAAATTCAATAATAATGCTGTTGCCCGTGATTTCATACAGCTTTTTATGAAACTCATAATCATGCTCAGCTGAATATTGGCTAAACTCGTCATCATTTCCACGTTCTAGAATATCCTCAAGTTCTTTAATATGTTCCTCGTTAATATTCTTAAAGATAGAATCCGCCATCCCTATTTCTAATGCCACTCTGAAACCAAGAAGGTTCAACATTGCATCCTCTCCTAAAATATACGGTTCAATCACACGTTTCAAACCCGAAAAAATTGGTGGCTCCCTTAAAACCATCCCCCTATGAGGCCTTGATTCAATTAGTCCAAGCATTCTAAGTCTACTTATAGCCTCCCTGACAACACTTGTCCCAACCCCAAGGGTATCTGTCAATTCCTGTAATGTAGGTATTGAATCACCCGGGCCCAACCTCTTACTTCTAAAATAGCTTAACAATTTTTCCTCTACTTGATCAACCAATGTTACTTGTTGCAATGGGTTTAGCAGATTATCCATTTGATAGCATATATTATATTTATAATAAGGCAAAGATATACATCAAAACAATTTTTGAAACATAAAACCGGAAAAACTCTTGTTTTCACAATTCCAAAAATATTACATTAATACATATAGAGAATTAGGGACGTACATCACTTGTTCCCTGAGCCATTGAGGGAATGGTCCCTGATACAAAAATGCAAACAAGCACGATGCAGTAGATCTTTAATATTCGCATCATGTTTTTGTTTTTAATTTGTGAACTAAGTAAATATTTAACTATGATTTTTTCTTCGATCAACAGTGGCCTATGGCTTCCTTAGCAATTCTGACAGTGGAATACTCTCGAAGGTCATATCTGCCTGACTGCCTTCGTAAATAATCCCGATGGTTTCTTCATCGATTGAAGTCAGGCAGGAGTATCCCCTGTTATATCCTTCATCCAGCAGCAACCAGTATTTTTCAGGCCATGTCATTCCATCATCAAAACTTACCTTGATAGTGGTCCTTCGCCTGGGATTATGATCTACATCAGGATTGGAGAACAGGAGGATGGATTTTCTGGTCCCTTCCTCGGTGTATACATGCCTGTGTATCGAGCCCATGCATGCAGGTTCTCTCAGTGTATTCCTTGAGGTCGGATGTTCGACCCAGGTTTCTCCCAGGTCTGTTGTTACAGCAACAGTACGGCCATTCTGTCTCCCTCTCATTTCTCTGTTTTGCCCATATTTCATATTCAGCATGATTGCACCGTCGCTTAACTGGGACACCGCACATTCATTGGTCCGATAATAAGCAGGCTTGCTCGTCTCCCATGATAGTCCCCCGTCTTTGCTATAGGTGATGTTCGAAAATCCTCCCTTTTTTGGATCCCTGCCCTGTGAGGGAAATACAAGTGTGCCATCGTCCAGGGTAATTCCCCTGCCAGGTGCAACAGCCCATAACTCCCATTCCTCTTCCTTGCACATCCTTATAAGGTTTACGGGCTCACTCCAGCTTTGACCGTCGTCCATGCTCCTGGAGATCAGGAATTGACCTGTCTGTTTGGGTTCAAAGCCGGCACCGGAGTATTTTCTTTCCTGCTGGTATTTCCATGCATCGTTACCGGCTGTCAGGCCTTCAATCCATTGTCTGGTCTCTGTATCATGAAGGCCGTGCATCCAGAAGCCAGCCACATAAATATTATCAGAATTCTCATCCACAAGGATGCAGGCGTCACTCACGCCGTTGTATGTCTGGGGCAGGTCGCCCCAGGTACCCATGTCATGCACAATTCTCATTGGTTCCCAGGTATTGCCGCCGTCGGTACTTCGGCTCAGTCCGATATCGATATCCCCCTGAAGGTCATGACTGTTGATATGACGTACATCATAAGTGGCAAGCAATGTACCCTTTGTAGTAGTTGCCAGCCCGGGCACCCGGTAGGTATCTACCCTGTCATCCATGTGTTTCCTCACGGCCACACCAATCCGTTGCTTTACGGGCAGATCTGCGCCTGGCTTTATTGCATTTCCCCCTGAAATCTTTATCCTTGAACATCCTGCATTAACTTTGTGATGAAGATTGGCATTTTCCGCAATTTTAACCATTACCCAGAAATAGTTGTTCCCGGGCTCCAGCAACTGGTCACCTTTGAAGGTAATAGATGGTGCAGGCTTCATATCAGGACCAAATTGCAAGGGAGATAACTCATTATACAGTGGATCAAGGATATTCCCTGCCTTTTCAGGAGTGGTCTCATATTTTATCCAGAGTGAATCTCTTCCCATGTAAAAGAGCCTGACTGCCTTGATATCATCAAGGTCATCCGTACCTTCTGTATGAACAGTTACCGAAGTAATTACGTTTGATGGGGAGTCTCCATTAACAACCACTTTTATTTGCAGCACAGGATTGTGCTCCCGGTATTTAAGTACCGGTACCTGTAATTGACTTAAATAAACAGTTACATTTGTGTCTTTCCGGCTGCAACCAATCAGCAGGACACCTGACAGGAGAAGGGATAATAAAAGTCTAACCTTTGAATTCTTCATGCTTCGGTCTATTAATTACCGGATTGTTCCTTTGCATATTCAGGATTTGGTTCAGGCATCTGGGCATTCACGCTCTCCCTCCATCCGGCAAGCATTTGCTGAAGGTCTTTTGCAATTTCATTATTCTCCCCGGCGAGGTTCTTCTTTTCTTGTGGATCATTCTCCAGGTCATACAGTTCCAGCTGACCATCTTCAAACCATTCGATCAATTTCCAGTTGTGATACCTGATCACTCCACAGGGTGGTGAGGGATTGGGATGTCCACCGCCAATATAATTCGGGAAGTGCCAGTAAAGGGCCTCCCTGCCTAGCTCACCTTCATTCTTTAAAAGAGGCAGCAAGCTAAGTCCATCCATGTGCTGGTCAGGCATCAGGGGGAGATTTACCATTTCAAGAAGGGTAGGATAGAAGTCGGTTGAAATAATTGGGACATCGCAAATTGAAGACCCATTGGTTACACCGGGCCATTTTATTATGGTTGGAACCCGAATTCCGCCTTCATAGAAATTGCCTTTATTCCCGCGCCAAGGGTAGTTCGATGTCCATTTGCCATGACCACCATTATCAGAAGCAAAGATAATAATGGTATTATCTGCCAGGTCCAGTTCTTCGAGCTTTCCCAGCAGGGCACCCATGCTCTGGTCCACACTTTCAATCATGGCTGCATACTCCGGGCGGATATGGCCCTTCAGGGTATCCCCGGGCTGATTCATGTATTTCTGAATAAGACTGTCTTTTGCCTGTATAGGTGTATGCACGGCATAATGTGGGAGGTAAAGAAAGAACGGCCTTTCTTTATTCTCTTCAATGAACCTGACAGCTTCCACGGTCAGGCGATCCGTCAGATACTCGCCGGGAACGCCGTCGGTAATCGTATTCCATTCAATCCATGGATATCCTTCGGCCATTCTCCACCTGTTATAATATGGATAAAAATAGTTTTTGGTGGCACCATGGCCGTCCCCTGCAACGTTTTTATCAAATCCCTGATATTCAGGGAAGTATTCGGGTTCATCACACACATGCCATTTGCCGATGGAAATCGTCGCATAACCGGCAAGCTTTAATGCCTCGGCAATAGTTACTTCTTCCAATGGCAGGTTCATTACATAATCGGCATCCATTAGCGGTGTGCCCGTCCCATTATCAATCCGCTTGTAACCCCGTATGGGAATTGCATGAGTGATGTGAAGTCGCCCCGGATATTTCCCTGTAAGTATGCTAGCCCTGGTGGGAGAGCATACTGTGCAACTCGCGTAGGCATTGGTAAATCGCATACCTTCTTTAGCGAGCCGGTCTATGTTTGGGGTTTCATAATATTCACTACCATAACAGCCTACATCGCTCCAGCCCATATCATCCACAAGGAAAAAGATAACGTTGGGAGGATGTACCTCCTCCTTGCATCCATAACAGAACATTGATAGGATTGAAACCGTGACGATCATCGATACCAATAAAAATCTTAAATTCTTCATTTCGCTTTCAAGTTAACTGGCAATAATTATTTGTTATTTTTTATTAAGGTCTAAGATCCCGAATCTGATAGCTGTTCTTTTATTAATCGGGTCATCTGAGCTGTCCCATACACACAGGAAAACCCCCGGTTCTGTCTCAAGGAGTGTGGGATAGCTGTTGCGGTTGTTATCCCAGTAAAAGAGCCTTGGCTCGGACCATTCCCCTCCCGGTTCCTTTACAACATAATACAAACCATTTCTTACACGTCTTGCATCATCATTGTAGACATAAATATGCCTGCCTTTTGAATCTTTACCGAAAAAGCCTTTGGATGCTGTGTTCCAGAGAGCCGGTTCTTCGACAGCCATGGACCAGGTTTTACCGTTGTCTTTGCTTACTGACGACCATGCCCTTGGAGGCGTAAGGGCCCCGTCATTTGAGTATTTCGCGGTACGATGCACAATTTTCAGTTCATCCGGGTTATCTCCTTCTGCCATATTGCCTTCATGGAGCCATACATCTGCCGGCCTGGGAATGTATCCTGCCAGATTCCAGTCAATGAGGTTGGTGCTTTCCAGTACAAATTGCTCCCTGTCTCCTTTGGGATCATGCCTCAGGGTATTGCGATGTACCGGAAGCAGATACCTGGTAATCCCGTTTTCCTTGACGGGAACAATCCCTGCATTGGTAATCAGAGGGGAATGGAATCCCATCCTCAACTCAACCTGTTGCCATGTAACTCCACCATCACAGGAATAGGCAGCGCATAATTCACTGTCTTCACTATCACGATAGTTAATTGGACACCGCATGCCGAAATACCAAATAATCCTCTGTCCTTCAGGAATGAATAACACCGGATTGGCATAAGCATATTGGCGGCTGCCATTGGGAATTCTGTGATCGAAGATACGGCTTGGAGGCGACCAGGTCTTACCTCCGTCCCTGGTTATTGAACACATCATATCCGCCATGTCCGTTTTACCTCTTATCTGAAGTCCGTATGCAACCACATAATAATCCTCGTCCCATTGGGCAATAAACGGTTGATAGATCCTGTGAAAAACAGTACTCTCAGGTACGTTGTCAATAGTGACAACATTCTTGACATCACCGGTTCCTTGTGCCATTGAGGGAATGGTCCCTGATACAAAAATGCAAACAAGCACAATGCAGTAGGTCTTTAATTTTCGCTTCATGTTTATGGGTTTTAATTTATGAATTGGTAAAGTTTTTACTTTGTTCCATTATGAATATGACTGTGAAATTCAGGATGCACACTTAACCGTTTTTCCCTTCGGTCGCCGGTTATCACGTCGTCGACGCGGTAGACTACCCGCGCCAAAGGTTCTTCGGAGTTCGGAATGTCCTGTTTGGCCTTGCCCGAGGGCGTTCCGCGATACTCGCCGGTGCGAAAAGAAAGGGCGTACACCATTGAGGACGGTTCGGCGAACGCGGCTTCCTTCAACACCTCCCGGCCGTTCACTCGGACCGTGTATTTGCCCGCCAAGCAATCAGCATGAATCTTGAAATCCAGCCATTCATCAGCCCGATAGGGCGTCAGGTCGATGATCTCGGGCCCCGGTTCTTCCTTATGGCTCAACGCCGCCGCCGGAACGATTGTTGGAGGCTGCCCTGCCCAGGACCACGAAAGGCATAGCCGGGCCTTGCCTTCCGCCGATGTGAATTCCAAAGTGATCGGTGTCTTTTCGCCCTTCTTCATGGCGACTTTGCCCGAGCGCGCCCCGTCCTTCGACAGGCCGTCGATGACCACCTTGTCCGCAATCTTCAGACGCAACCCATCGGTGGCTTCAGCGTTAAAGGCAACCTCTCCGCTATAGGGCGCTTCCAGAAGACCGGTCCACCGCGCACTCCAATCCCCGCCTCTGCTCCTGCCCCAGTTATTGTCCAGACTGTCAAGAATCTCGTTTTCACTTGCACGATCCCTAAAATCCGCCTTATTGAAAAAAACGCCTTTCAAACCTGGCGCGAACGATTCTTCCGGCTTTATTCTGCTGATAACCGCCTGGATTTGCCCCCTGTCGTTCAGTATCAGCCGCGCAGGACGACTGCCCAACTCACCCAGCAGCTCGATTTCCAGCCGGCCGCGTTCAACCTGGGCGGCGGCGACACGGAAGTCCGCGCTAATACTCTTGCTTTGGGGGAAGGTTCGTATCGCACGGGCATAATCGGTCGGCTCGCGATCTTCAAGCTGAAGGAAATGATTCCTGCCTTCCGCCGCGACGCTGACCGGCGCCCAAATGGGAGAGTATGTATTCCATTCCGGGACACGAGGGCCTGCCGCAATATTATCAAATCTGTCATCGGCATGCGCCTCGGCTGCGGCGGCAATCGGTACTGGAATCCGGCTGACCCAGATATCTTTTTTGCTCACACTGTAAACGGTCCAGATGCAATCTTTCTCCTGACGCGATCCGTCGCCTCCCCATTCGCTGATCCCACGCAGGTACTGCGGACCGATGCCCTTTCTTCGGCCCACATAGCGCTGGGGAGGGACTTCGCCGTGGATGAGGCGCATATCCTTAAAAGTAATGCCATCGTCGCTTGTCGTGATTGCCATGGGATAGCGATGATCCATTTGCGGAATGTAGATCATGGCATATCGGTCATCCGGGGTTTTCTGTGCCCACAACTTGCCGCTGCCGCCCACGATTCCTTTTGGAATTAATGGTTGTGACCAGGTCTCGCCCTCATCGGTCGATATATTTACAAAGCCAAACTTGCACGTGGCAACCAGCGCGCCGTCCTTGCGGTGGTAGAAACATAACGATTTGCCGAACGTCCAGAATGAACTGAAACTGGCGATCTTTCCGCCCGGCCAATTCTTCGCATCGTGCCATTTCATTTTCCTGTCGCCCAGGAGCAAACCGTAGTCTCCCTGCTCTAGCAGAGGCTTTGTTTGGAGCGCTTCTCGGCAAGCCTTCAGAAAACCGGCATCCTTGCTCTGCTCATAGGAAGGCGGGTGGCCCGGCCCCGGCTTGATCAAGGTATAGATCTCGCCAAGCTTATGGTCGGCTGTGAGCTCCCGGACATACAATCTGTCTTTTTTGGATTCTCGAATGTGGTCTGTTGGATAATAGCCGGCCGCAAAGACAAGCATGCGGTCGTTCGAGGAGTGGAAAAAGTAAAATCGCAGGCTATAGGCCCTGTTGAAAGGATACAAATCCTTCGGCTCGGACCAGTTGAATCCGTCACTCGACGTGGAATAAACAAGGTGACAGGGCGGGATGTCTTCATCCACGTGCGTCATATCCCATACGGCGTACAGCTGGCCCTTCCAGCAACCGATGCCGACGTGATGCTGATACGTCCAGCCCAAATGATTTTCCGGATCATCAGGGAACGAAGGGGGATGCTTGCGGTTGGCGCGGCTGATCTGGATGTTCTGCACGCCGGGGCTGTACATCAGGCGCCCGTCGGGTGCTTCGCCGTCGGGCAGTTCTGGTCCCAGATACTGCAGGGGCAATCCAGGACTCCCCGGCTCCGCATTCGGATCCCAGGCCGGCGGTGGCACAACCTGTTCATCGCTGTTGTCATCAGCCTCCTCCTTCTGCCAGACCTTCTTCTCAACAATGGTTCCAATGGCCGCAATCTTTAACTCAACATGTTCGTTCTCCAGTTCAGCCTCGAACTCATAATGAACCTTGCCCTGTTCGGTGACACGCTTAATATTTGTCGGCTCCGCGTTGCCTATCTCCTTGTGCATTGAAATAATCGCCGCCTGAGAAAGGTCCTGCAAACGAACTGCTTCCTCCTTTTCACCGTGATTGATTTCCTTGACACGCCCCGCGTCGGACTCACCCTGTACGGCTCTCCGGCTGCAACCCATCAGCAGTACCCCTGACAGGAGAAGGGATAATAATAGTTTAACATTTGAGTTTTCCATTGCTTACTTTGTTACTGTTAACCGCTCTGATCCGATCTAAAGTATATTGAAGATCTTCATGTATATCCGGGCGATCGTGGATGCTGTTTTTAGTTTCTGAAATGTCCTTATCAAGATTGTAAAGTTGCGGTTCTAATTGACGTAAAACGCCTTTCCCCACTCCTTCCTTTAAGGGTCCCGCCGCCACTCCTTCGATATATTTCCAGGGACCCTTTCTAATGGCCATAACCCCTTCCATGTTGTTGACCATCATGTGCGGTCGTACAGCACTTATATCCCTTTCTCCGATAAGTTCATCGTAGAAGCTAAAACTATCGGCTCCGGCCTCTTCGGGAGGAAGAACTTCTCCGCCAACCAATTCCTGCACAGTGGCAAAAATATCGACAAGATTGATCATCCTGTCGGAAACAG
>JAGLWB010000098.1 GCA_023133655.1 Bacteroidales bacterium | reverse complement strand
ACATAATCAAAAGAGACGGTGGAGGCATAGAGTAGTAAAGGAATAACAAAAACAATGAGAGCGGGGAACAAATTATCCTTCCAAAAATGTGTTTGTTCTATAATTTTTCCGGATTTATGCTTTCCGGGATATTTTTTCGGATCCTTTTTTCTTACAGATTTTTTATGGGAGTGTTTATTCATTTGAAGTGGATTTTGGGGGTGAATATAAAAAAAAATTGAGTCATCGCAAGAATGCGTGCTTTTTCTTTATTTCAATTTCAATCCCAAACCTTCTGACGAGACACCACCTCATCCATTTCTCGTCAATCCACCTCATCCCCGGCCCCTTCTCTCCGCCTCAGGCGGAAAGGGAGGAGCGCACAGCGCGATGTAGATACTGGTCAGCGCTGTTCTCGTTAATCCACCTCATTCCCAGCTCTTTCTTTCCGCCTAGGCGGAAAGGGAGGGTACCGAGCTTTCATTTTAATCAACAACAAACTTCTTGACTGCAACCTTTTTACCTGATTTTACTTTAGCAAAGTAAATCCCCGGGCTAAATTCTGAAAGATCAACCGTTGTTTTGGGTTGGCCTTTAGTAAGCGGCTGGGAATATACCTCCCTTCCTGTAATATCGGTGATTAACAGATCAACTTCATCCAATGAATCGTCGTTGAGCAGGATGCTGACTTCCTGGTGGGCCGGATTGGGAAACAGATCAAAAAGTATTGTTTCGTCATCACGTTGATAAACGGTTATTCCTGATGTTTCTCCAAGCACTCCAATAAAGCCGTTTTTGTTGTTGGCCTCAAAGGATGTAGCCCCAAAATCCAAATAATCGTTAAACCACCCGCAAACAAAGGCCGTCTCCTCATCATAACAAGCAATACTGCTTATCCAGGTTGTACCTGACTCAGAATCTTCAATGGATTTTATCCAGTTAAGTTCGCCATCGTTGGAATAATTAACGACTAGCAAATCGTATTTTCCAGTATTGACATACATAAAATCATCGCCAAACAGGGTGGTGTCCATTACTCGCAAGCCACTATACACATTTCCATTCTGATTAACATCAAACTGGTTGTAATCGTATGAATAGGAAAGTTCACTTATTGATTTGGCCCAAATTGTATTTCCATCCGTATCGAATTTAGCAACAAACTTATTCCATCTATTATTATAATCCGGATTATTAAACATACTGGCTAACATTATATTGTCGAAAGATGCAGAATCGGCATGCCATCCTTTTATGTAGCTATACCCCCCCAAATCTGTATGAATGCCTGTAGGCCACCCATAATAATCCCCCCACCATGTTACACTGCTTCCTCCTTTTACGGTAACCCACTGCACATTGCCCTGGGGATCGAATTTTGCAAACAGAATATTTCCATCACCATCTTCCAGTGTAATGGCGTAATCATCAACGGTAACATCATGTGAAGTAAATTCACCCGTTAAATAAACATTGCCCTGACCATCGGTTGAAATAAGACAGTCCCATTCCCAGCCCTCACCACCGGCACGTTTTGCCCAAACAAACTGTCCTGAATTATCGTATTTAGCAATAAATACATCATCAACTCCTGCAGAAACCAAAGTAGAACTGCCAATATTTATTGAATTAAAGAATACACCACTTAACAATACATTACCCAAATTATCACAGCTTAAACAAAGGTTATTACTACTGATAAAATCCTCTTGTACAGCCCACTGGTAGTTTCCGTCAAGATCAAATTTTAAAATATAGATACTTCCTTCAAGGTCAGGAATAAGGGTTGGCCCACCTGGGATAACAAGGGGATTATAAAATGTCCCGGTTATATAAACACTGTTTGTATTTGTATCCACCACAATATAATTACCTAAGGTACTGGAAATATAATCAGCATCGGGAAACTGAACGACCCATACCGGAATGCCAGTGTCACCTTGCTTTGTTAAAAACAGCCCTTTATTAATGGTTTGGCCAAAATAATCAATCTGATTGGAAGCATATCCAAAATTGTACTGGAAGCCATATTGGTCAACATCCATACCAATTCCATA
>JAGLWB010000097.1 GCA_023133655.1 Bacteroidales bacterium | reverse complement strand
CATCAAAGTTGAAGGCCTTGTACAAGGGGTTGGGTTCAGGCCTTTTATTTACCGAATTGCTAATTCCCACCAAATTAATGGGTGGGTTGAAAACAGGAATGACGGTGTAGTTATTCATGCAGAGGGTGACCAAATTGCTATAGATGCTTTCAAAAACTCAATCAAAGATAAAGCACCTGTAGCCTCGAAAATCTTTTCATTAAGTTATGGGCCAGCTGAATTAATGTCGTTCAAAGATTTCAACATAGTAAAAAGTAAAAATTCCTCTAATGATATTACTGAAATCAGCCCCGATATCGCTGTTTGTGCTGATTGCCTTCATGATATGAAAGAGCAGCCTCACCGTATCAATTACCCATTCATCAACTGTACAAATTGCGGCCCCCGGTTTACCATTATCAAAAATCTTCCGTACGACCGGGAAATGACGACAATGGCACCATTTATTATGTGCGACAGGTGTTCGTCTGAGTACCAGAACATTAACGACAGGAGGTTTCATGCACAACCAATAGCATGTAATGATTGTGGTCCGGTATATGAAATGATATACCAAGGCAGGATCATTAATGATCTAAATGAGATCATCAATATATTTAGTGCGCTTCTTGAAGATGGGAAAATTGTTGCCCTTAAAGGATTAGGTGGGTTTCACATGGCTTGTGATGCAGAAAATGAAGCAGCTGTTGAGAAGCTAAGAAAAAGCAAAAACAGAGACGATAAACCTTTTGCTGTTATGTTTAAGGATATTGATCGCCTTAAGGGATACGCTAACATTAACGCTGAAGAGGAACAACTATTATTATCATGGCGAAAGCCAATTGTACTTTTAAACAAACACCGTAGCCTGGCGCCAAGCGTTAGTGTTGGATTCCATACGATTGGGGCTATGCTGCCTTACATGCCTTTTCATTATTTGTTATTCGAACAAATTAATATTCCGGCTATTGTTCTCACCAGTGGTAACATCTCTGAAGAACCAATCATCATTGACAATAATAAAGCCATCGATGAATTACTACCCATTTCAGATGCGGTGATTATTTATAACCGGAAAATTTTTAACCGGACGGATGATTCTGTTACCACAGTTGTGAACGGAAAAGAAAAAATTTTACGTAGATCACGAGGATATGCTCCGGCACCCATAAGATTAAATTTCGATGTATCTGATATCTTAGCCACTGGTGCTGAGCTTGTTAACTGTTTCTGTATTGGAAAAGGTAAATTAGCATTTTTAAGTCAGCACATAGGTGATCTGAAAAATATTGAGACGCTAGATTTCTTTACCGAATCTATTAATAATTATAGGGGATTGTTCAGGGCTGATCCCGGGACCATTGTTTGTGATCTTCATCCGGATTATCTCTCAACAAAATATGCATTAGAGCAAGGGTTGCCTGTGATAAAGGTCCAACATCATCATGCTCATATTGCCTCATGTATGGCTGAAAACGGCTTAGACGAAAAGGTTATCGGTGTTGCACTGGATGGAATAGGGTTCGGAGATGACGGCCATATTTGGGGTGGTGAGTTCTTACTTTGCGATTTGGCAGACTATCAGCGCATTTTTCATTTCGATTACGTTGCCATGCCTGGAGGAGATAAAGCCAGTAAAGAACCATGGCGAATGGCCATTTCTTATCTTTACAAGGTTTTTGGTAAGAAATTTCTCGATATGGACTTACCGGTGTTAAAAAAAATTGATACTCAAGATATATTATTCCTTCTTGCAGCCATCGACAAAAACATAAACACGCCTCTAACCTCAAGTGCGGGAAGATTGTTTGACGCGGTAGCTTCTTTAACAGGCATATGTCATTATTCAGGTTTTCATGCAGAAGCGCCAATGCGACTGGAGGAAATTATTGACAATGGATGTAGCGATAGGTACTCATTTCATATAAATGATGTTATTGACTTTCATGATACAATAAAAGAAATCGCACAAGATATATTTGATAAAATAGCACCATCGATCATTTCGGCTAAGTTTCATAATACAATTATTAATGTTATTTTCGCGGCCTCTTTAATTATGAGAAATCGTTACGATATTCATTCGGTTGTTCTTTCAGGAGGAACATTCCAGAACAGGTACATCCTTGAAAATGTTGAAAAGAAACTGAGCAATAATGGGTTTAACGTTATTACACATTCGCAAGTACCTTCAAATGATGGAGGGATCGCCTTAGGCCAATTGTCGATTGCAGCTAAAAGGAAAGAAAATTCAAAATTCAAAATCTAAAATTTTTAATTTTTATCATGTGTTTAAGTATACCGGCAAAAGTTATTTCCATTGAGGGAGAATTGGCTCGTGTATCTGTCGGGGGAACCGAATACGAAGCCAGCATTCAAATGGTTGAAGATGTAAACATTGGAGATTATATTTTGTTACACACCGGTTTTGCCATACAGAAGATCAGTGCAGAAGACGCTGAAGAAACCCTTAAATTATTTAAGGAGTTTGAAGAATTGAATGTAAGACTGGATGAAGAGGAAAAAGAATCCGGTAATAGAATTGTCTGATGAACTGCCCATAAAAAAAGACATTTTGCCAACCGGAAATGTTTATTTATGGGCATTCCATGTGGCCGATTTAAAAAAAATTAAAAAATAACCACATGAAATACATTGATGAATACAGAGACAGGGAGCTTGTTTCCAGGCTTGTATCGGAAATCCAAAAAGTTTCCAGGAAAGACATTGCATTGATGGAAGTTTGTGGTGGGCATACAATGGCTATCCAGAAATTTGGGATTCCATTTTTACTCCCCCCCACCATTCATTTACTCTCCGGACCGGGGTGTCCTGTTTGTGTTTCTAGTCGTAAATACATTGATCAGGCCATTGCATATAGTCGCCTGGACGATGTTATTATCACCACTTTTGGGGATCTGATCAGGGTGCCGGGGTCCACATCGTCATTTGAAAAAGAGATAGCAGCCGGTGCTGATGTCAGAATTGTATTTTCAATATTAGACGCGCTCAAAATCGCTACCGAAAACCCTGAAAACCGTGTTGTTTTTCTAGGCATCGGTTTTGAAACCACAGCTCCGGGAAGTGCTGCCGGCGTGTTGAATGCCGCTAAACAGGGTTTAACAAACTTTTTCCTGTTTAGTTCTCATAAGATCATGCAACCAGCTATGGAAGCTCTTATTGATGAAGGTGTTAAAATTGATGGATACATAGCCCCGGGACACGTAAGTACAATTACCGGTACCGGAATATATAAGGATATCCCGGCAAAATTTGGATTGGGTTGCGTTATCACAGGGTTTGAACCTGTGGACCTTTTGCATTCTATTTTAATGCTTACCAGGCAGGTTGAAGACAACAAACCTGAAGTTGCAATCCAATATAAAAGAGCTGTTAAGCCGGAAGGGAACCTCAAAGCAAAAAAAATGCTTGATGAGGTATTTGATCTAAGAGATGACTGGTGGAGGGGACTGGGTATTCTTAAGAAAAGCGGATTGGTTTTAAGGGAGAAATACAGCCGTTTTGATGCTGAAAAAATGATTGATGTTGAGGTTGAAGAAACCAGGGAAGATAAGGGTTGTATTTGTGGGGAGATTCTCAAGGGGTTGAAAAAACCGGGCGACTGCAAGCTTTTCGCTAAAGCATGTACACCTTCCGATCCTTTTGGGGCTTGCATGGTATCAAACGAGGGGGCATGCCACGCTTATTACAAATATAACAGAGATGGATAAAAAGATTCTCCTTGGTCATGGCAGCGGTGGCAAGCTGACTCATAACCTGATCGAAAATTTATTTGTCAGACATTTTCACAATCCTGTGTTAGCTGATCAAACTGACTCGGCTTTGTTAAGCCTGGATACTACCAATGTAGCTTTTACAACTGATTCTTTTGTTGTCGATCCACTCTTCTTTCCAGGAGGGAATATTGGGAAACTGGCCATTGCCGGTACCGTAAATGATCTGGCTGTATCCGGAGCCAAACCGCTATATTTAAGTGCGTCATTTATTATCGAAGAAGGTTATGATTTCAATGACCTTGAAAAGATAGTTCAATCAATGGCGGAAGAAGCTAAAAAAGCAGGTGTGCAAATTGTTACCGGCGATACCAAGGTTGTAAATAAGGGCAAGTGTGATAAAATTTTTATTACCACAACAGGTTTGGGTACCCTTTCTTCTCAACTAAAACATATTAGTACTGCAGACAAGGTAAAGAGGGGCGACAAAATAATCATCAATGGAACGATTGGTGATCATGGAATGGCTGTTCTCGCTGCCAGGGAGTTTTTGAATCTTAAATCAGATATTACTTCTGATTGTGCATGTCTGAATCATCTGATCAATAAAGCCTTGAATGTATCAGCTCAAATTCATTTTATGAGAGATGCTACTCGCGGTGGCGTTGCTACTGTTTTGACCGAACTGGCAGAGATAACCGGAATGGGTATTGAAATTGATGAGCAACAGATTCCTGTAAACGAAAATGTTAGAGGAATGTGTGAGCTTTTAGGTTACGACCCGCTGTATGTTGCTAATGAAGGAAAAGTGATCATGGTTGTGGCCTCAGAAGATACAGATCAAGTTCTTAAAGCAATGAATAACAATAAGTTAGGTAGTAACAGTTCAGTTATTGGCGAAATTGTTGATGAGCATCCCGGGCGAGCCTGGATTAAAACAACAATAGGCGGAAAAAGAATCCTGGATATGCTGGCAGGGGAGCAGCTACCGCGAATTTGTTAATATTTACCGGTAGCCGTATTCCTTATAAAACTTCCTGATAGCATCGGAAATATCCTCAAACGCAACATAATGCTTTGTACAACCGCTTCGTGAACAGAAACTAACCCTTCCGCCCATCTCCAGAGTAAAAGGAATCATTTTTGCTCCGCAAGTCTCACAAATTTCAGATGATGTAATTTCCTTGTTACAATGAGGGCAATGAAATTTTGCTATTTCCCCCTCAATTAAATCAATATCACTCTTGTGATCATAACAGCCATAAAGAGAGCAAAG
This sequence comes from Bacteroidales bacterium, assembly GCA_023133655.1. Lineage (GTDB taxonomy): Bacteria > Bacteroidota > Bacteroidia > Bacteroidales > JAGONC01 > JAGLWB01. The sequence continues at coordinate 1,286 of JAGLWB010000097.1, read as the reverse complement.
CCTGATAGTCCCACGTTTGTTACCCATCTCAACATTTATCTTAATGCTAGGCCTGTCATGCAGCAAATACTCCTCATCCATTAAGGATTTGCGACATTCCGGACATTTAACATTGACAGCAATAATTTTACTCATAGCGGATCCCTTACTAAAACCTTTTATTGTTTTTATAATGTCTAAATTATGATCGACATTTTTGATTTTTCAAAGATCGGAAAAATAAATCATTTATTTTACCCGATAGAAAAAAAAATGAATTTTTTACACAATTAATAATTACGACTGTTCATTTTTCATACTTTTGGCTGACTTTTATTTATTTCAGGCACATGCATGAATTGTCCATAGCAATGAATATCCTTGAGATTGTCGATGTAGAGGTCAAAAAAGCTAAAGCCTCGGTAGTCAGGGAACTGGAATTGGATATTGGCCAGTTGTCGGGTGTTGTCATCGAGGCTCTTGAGTTTGCCCTGACAGAAGCAGTAAAGAATTCTGTTCTTGAAAAAGCGAGGATAATCATTAACGAAGTTCCGGCAACAGTAAAATGCAATGACTGCCAGCATGAATTTGCTGTAGAAGACTTGTACACACCCTGCCCTTCATGCCACTCCTTTGACACTGAAATTATAAAAGGAGGTGAATTAAGGGTCAGGTCGTTACTTGTTGATTAAAGCGCCGAGCCCAAAAAGTCTCCTTATTCAGGCTCCATGTAGTGGTTTGCTTTACGTAACTAACTTTGTAATAAATAAAAACGCTATAATTCTGTTCCGTTAGGAACAAAATATTGGTAGAAATAAAAAATAGGTTTAAGAAATAAAGTTCTGTAGGAACGAAATTTTAGATAATATGGCAAATACATACACACAAATACACATACATGCCGTTTTTTTTGGTCTACATTATTAAACCTGTTGATACAAATTATTTCGTACCTAACGGCACTTGATGTTAACAACGAAATTTATTATCTACCAATATGTAGTCCCTACCGGGACTTTCGAAAAATAATCCGGCAAAAAAATAAATACGGCATCAAATTAAATCTGCTGATTTCCGCAAGTTCAAAAATCCTCCTCTGTAACCATTAATTTTGCTGGGGCCGATTTTTATTTTGGGTGCTGCATTGCATAAAACAGGAAAAACAGAGGAACAAACCTGATAGAGATCCCGAATCATAGAGAACTCTTAATAAATCATCAATTTCCCTCTGATTTTCCTTTCCCCTGATACCACTTCAATTAAATACATTCCCGGCTGAAGCTGTGATATATCAATGATATTGTTTA
>JAGLWB010000096.1 GCA_023133655.1 Bacteroidales bacterium | reverse complement strand
ATAATGTGATAATGTGATAATGCGACAATGGGGTAATTTGAATCTATATTATTGTTTCTATTATTTTTGCATTTAAGCATTATATCATTAAAGCATTAAAGCATTAAAGCATTATAGCATTATAGCATTCGCCAATATCCACTAAATAAGTAGTAGAACCTAATCATTAAAGGAGGAATTATGCAAACCTACATTTTATTAACAAAACTTTCGCCTGATGTTTCCAGGCTAGTGAAGGAAAGAGCACAATTAGGCAGAAGCTGGCTTGATCAGGTGAAAAAATCATGCCCCCAGGTAAAGTTCCTGGCGCACTATGCTATTCTCGGTCAGTATGATTTTATTGACATTTACGAAGCCCCGGATATCGAAACTGCTGCAAAAGTTTCTATCATAAGTCAGGCAAATGGAGCTTTCATGGCTGAAAGTCTAACGGCGATACCATACAAGCGTTTTATTGAACTGACGAAAGAAATTTAGGAAACAGCAGCGATCATCATCTCATATGAGGGGATATCATCGAGAAATTTATATGAAAGGTCATTGTAATCTATCATACAGCAGTAATGCTGTATTCCATTGGTAACAATAAGACAAGATACTTTCAAGGTCATATTATATCTTACGATCTGGTCAAACGCATCTTGCGATATTTTTACTTCCGGAGCTTTACACTCAACAACGGCCAAGGGTTCTCCCGTATTCCTATAGATTATGATATCAGATCTTTTTTTTCTTTTATAAACTTTCAGGGTTTGCTCAACGGTGATCAATGAAACCGGAACATTTTTTTCATTGATCAAAAAATGCAACAAATGCTGCCTCACCCATTCTTCAGGTGTTAAAGCAACAAATTTCTTACGAACGATGTCAAATATTTCTGTTTTGTTATTGAGATCCTTATAACTAAACGTATAATCAGGAAAGTTAAGTTTTTGCATGTTTGAAGCAGCTTATTCTTCTATTGGTTCGGGGAGGCGTCGCATTGATCTATTTTTAATAAGTGATTTTACCGGCCTGACAATTCGAATGATCAGGGGAATCTCCTCGGTGATAATCTCCGCATGACCCAGCATTTTTTGGTTAAAATTAAGATTTATCCCATAATTGGTTTTCAACCCGTTTGGAAAGATCACTTCCACGAGATAATAATCATCACCTGAAGGAACAAGCGAAATGTCATCAACTTTTCCTTTAACCATACCAAACTCCATATAGGGATAATTATTCAACTTAACGTTCACATCCTGCCCAATCAATACTTTCCCGGCCCCTCTGGTTTTCAGTTTCACTTTTCCGATAATCCTGCTCTCCATAACAGGAACAATGGCCATTACTTCCTCACCTTCTTCCACATTTTGATTTTCAACCCAATATGTATTAAAAGTAGCTATCCCTGAAAAGGGAGCTTTAAGGACAAAATCTTTCTCCCAAATCCTTATCTGACTAAAAAGATCTTTGTATGTTTCATTAATCTGAAGTTGAAGTTCATTTATCTCCTGCTCTTCCTGAAGCTGAAGATCCAGTATTGACTGTTCCAGTTTTGAAATCTGGATCTTAGTATTGGCCAGATCTGTTCTGGCTTGCTGAAAAGCAAGTTCTTTCTGCAGATACGCACTTCTTGCATCCTCAAGTTCAATTTCGGATGTTACTCCATTATTGAAAAGTGCTGTATATCGATCATAATCCTTTTTGCTTAGCTCCAGGTCTTCTTCAATAATGATCTTTTGCCTGTACAACCTGTCGTAATAAAGGTTAAACATACTGAATTCGTTTTCCAACGATTTGATTTTTTTTTGATGAAAACCTAAGCTCAACAGGTGAATATAATTTTCAAGGCTGGTGATAAAATCAGAATAAAATGGTTGAATAATGCCCAGTGAGTATGCTTTTCTGAACGCACTTGAATCCAGGTTTCTCACATCATAGCTATTTAGGAAAGGCACGGCTTTCACTAATTTTTCCTTTACCTGAAACACATCAATGTAGTTTGCCGGATTATCAATTATCATCAAATAATCGCCACTATCAACCTCCTGTTTATCGTCAACAAAGATCTTTTCAATTTTACCATTTACGCGAGATGCAATATAGGCAGGTGGATTATCTGAAGTCACTTCGATATCACCACCTAAGATATCCGGATATTTCATAAAATAACTTCCTGTCATTAAAATCAAAAAGGCTACTAAAACAATTGATATCCCCCACCGGATTATCTTTTGGGGCGGTTTACCGAGGATATCTTCGATTTCTTCGCTTCTGACTTCTATAGAAGAGTATTTATGTGTTTTGTTATCTGACATTTACGAACCAAGCTCCAATTGATTTTTTACGAGATTATAGTAATACCCTTTAAGGGAAACTAATTCATCATGATTACCCCTTTCTACAATTTCACCCTTTTCCAACACAGCAATCTGATCGGCATTTTTCACCGTGCTAAGTCTGTGAGCAACGATAAGTACGGTCTTTCCCTGAAAAAATCGCTCAAGGTTATTCATTATCGTTTTTTCATTATTTGCATCCAGTGCGTTGGTTGCTTCATCGAAGAACAGGTACTCAGGATTTTTATACACTGCTCGTGCAATAAGGATTCTTTGTTTCTGGCCCTGGCTCAATCCAATCCCTTCAGCACCAATTTTTGTATTATAAGCAAGCGGCAACGACTCAATAAACTCCTGTATATTAGCTACTTTAACTGCCTGGAGTAATTTTTCTTTATCGACAATTTCGTCGCTAACAGCGATATTTCCAGCTATGGAATCCGAAAACAAAAATCCATCCTGCATCACAGTTCCGCATAAATCACGCCACATCCTTGTATTGAAATTTTCAAGCCTTACATCGCTGATCTTCACTTCTCCCTTTGTTGGCGGGTAAAATCCAAGCAGTAGCTTCACAAGGGTTGTTTTACCGCTTCCACTCGGGCCAACAATGGCAGTGACTTTACGTTGAGGAATGTCAAGGTCAACATCTTTCAATACATATGCTGAATGAGGCCCTTCATATTGAAAAGAGACATTTGAAATAAAAATGCTTTTATCTTCAGGGATAATACTGATCCGCATTTTGTCGGCCGGTTCTTCATCATCACGTTGATGTATTTCGCCAAGTCGTTCCAGGCTAATTTTTGCATCCTGAGCTGATCGCATAAAATTAACCATGAGTTCAATCGGACTGTTTAACTGCCCTATGATATACTGAACTGCGACCATCATACCCAGTGTAATATCTCCATCAACCACAGACTTAGCAGCAATAAAGGTGATCAGAATATTTTTCATCTGATTGAAAAAGCCTGCGCCAGCTTGTTGATATTGATTAAGGGACAACCCTTTAATGTTTATTTTAAACAGCCTGGCCTGTATTCGCTCCCATTCCCACCGGCGTTGCTTCTCGCAATTATTTAACTTTATTTCCTGCATGCCGGTGATTAGCTGTATGATGCTACTCTGATTCTCTGATAATTGAGAAAATCGTTTGTAGTCGAGTTCCCGCCTTTTCTTCAAAAAGAGGTACACCCAAACTATATACAAAATACTTCCTATCATAAAAACAGCAAATATCTGAATGCTGTAAATAGCCAGCACAATGGCAAAAACCACCAGTGTAACCATAGAAAACAAAATATTCAATGAGGATCCTGTAAGGAATGCTTCAATTCTTCGATGGTCGCCGATACGTTGCATAAGGTCGCCAACCATCTTTGTATCGAAGAAACTAATGGGCAGTTTCATCAGCTTAATCAGGAAATCGGATATCAGCGAAATATTGATACGGGTACTTATATGAAGTAGTATCCAGCCCCTGAGAAAGTCGACAAACGTCTGGCTAACAAACAGAACCAATTGAGCTATCAGGATTAACGAAATAAAACCAAGGTCCTGGTTATTGATACCAATATCTACAATTGATTGTGTAAGAAATGGGAAGATGAGTTGGATGATACTTCCCAAGATCATTCCCATGATGAGTTGAAGGAAAAATTTCTTATGTGGTTTCAGGTATGAGAACAAAAACTTAAAGCTCTTTTTATTAATCTTCTCATCTTCAGTACTATAAAAATCGGGAGAGGGCTCCAGTAACAAGCACACACCCTGTTCTTCCTCATCTTTGCGGGTACTTATCCAACCCTTAAGAAATTCATCCTTTGTGTATTTTATCAGCCCATGAGCCGGGTCGGCACAATAAACTTTCCCCTTTTTAATCTTATAAACAACAATAAAATGTTTTTGCTTCCAATGGGCAATAAGAGGTAAGGGCGCTTCACCTGCGAGTTTCTCAAAGGTCAATCTAACCCCCATGGTGCGAAATCCAATTGACTCTGCCGCATCACTTGTTCCCAGTAAAGAAACACCTTCCCGTGTAATATAGCTCCTCTCTCTAAGTGTTTGTAATGAATAGGCTTTACCATAGAATTTTGCGATCATCCTGAGACAGGTAGGACCGCAATCCATAGCATCCATCTGCATATAGAAAGGAAATCCGGGCATATAATATCTTAACTATGCGTTGAATTAATATGTTCAATCATGAGTTTATACGGTAACTTCTGTGATTGGATACAGGAGTATGGTTTTATTTCTTGATTTTCGCAATCTCGCTTCTGTAATACCTGTAAAGAAAATCATAAATAACCAGCTCATGCTGGCGCTGCCTTGATCTGAACAGCCTGTTATTGTGCATATGAATCTGACTGCAAATGAAATTATCTAATCTTCCGTTAACACCACCATGAACAAAGTGATCTTGTAAGGTTTGACTAATCGTTCGGGTAATATATGACCTATGCCTGATGTGCTTCATTACATTATTATGCGAACCGTCGAAACCGCCATTTAACATAGTGTTTATAGAAGTTCGTTCCTTTCTGAATTTCTTATCCAATTGAGATTTCAACGCCCTGTCCATCCCAAATTCCCTGGCAAATTCTTCTTTAAGGGTAAACATAAGTTGTTTTTTTCTTTCAAGATCGTAGTGAAAATCGTTTAAAATTTCATCCGTAGCTTTCAATGAGATCAACCAACGAAATTTCGACGAGTTATCAATTTCAATTTGTTTGAGTAAATTAATCACCAGGATACTATCATAAAAAAAAATATTTTCAGCCAGCTCAATTGTTTCATCACCATAACGTTCGAGTTCTCTTTCATAGGTATCGATTTGCACCTTCCAAACCAGTTTGTGCTCCAAAAATTCGTTAACCCCTTCCTTAACTTTCCGGATCAAAAAATTGATTTTGTCATTCGATTTCAAATGAAAACGAACCCTGAGATGCTGATCAGGGTCATTATACCTGATAAAAAACCATTTATCGATGATTAATGATTCGATTAATGAGTCAGCAATAGGACCGATGGTTTCAGTGAGCAATTGATCAGCTGTTCTGGCACCGCAATAAAACTTATAATAGACCCATTCGTCGCCAATAATAAAACTTCGTTTCACCAATTTTCTATTCATAATTAATCACTGACTTTTGTAAAATGGCAAAATAAACTCATTCGTAAATTGGCCATCAATACTATGTACCACCGGATGTTTATCATCAAATAAAAACTCCGCTAATCTAAATTTTTTTTGGCCCTTTATTATCGAAAATAGTGTTCTCAAACAATTTATATTCTCCAGGCTAATTAATAACTCATTATCATTATCCACTAAGGATACCAGGGGTGGTATCCTATGGGAGACCCTCCACTTTCTGACAGCCCCCACCAATTCATCATCATCCTTTATCTTAACAAACCGGATAATCTCATTAGTTTGAATATTCCATATTGCTGGAGAAAAAATCAGATTTTCAAAAGTGATTCTTGGAAGAAAAGGAAATGTATTTAAAAGGGATCCCCAGGAAAACCCGTACCATGATTTAATGTTTTGGGATTGAAAATCACACAAAAACTGATACAATGGCAAGGCATTCTTTGAATAATTATGAGCGGTTGTCAATCGGGGGATGATTTCCCTGTTTAATTTTTTTGAACGGATAACAAATCTGCCATTTTTCACTGATAGCATCAGGTCTGAAGGGTAAATTCTGTGATCCTGATCAACCCCTGATTCTGCCAGATAGGGGATCTCAAAATCGCGTAATGCCGGGCGGAGCAAAATATTTCCTGTACGAGCCTCGGGAAGATGTACAATTTCAGCCAAAACAGATGGCTCAAGCAGCTCTTGCTCTTTTTCAACAATTTGTTTAACCAAATCATGAATCTGGTTGTTTGCATGGCAAAACCTGCTCAGCATATTTGCCGCACTGGTACCTCCTGCTGCATGAAGATAAATTGTTCCCCGGTGATGCTTTTCATTCCCGGCAGATAAGATGCTCAGGAACACTGCAAAAGTTTCAGGCCAGGCCTCCGCTTTATTTTCCAGAAAATGATAATCCTTCTCTGAAAGGTCAATTTCCGTTGCCCCATCAGAAAGAGACTTGATTAATTTTCCATGTAAAAATGCAATAACCGGATCAGCATGTGTGTGCGTGTTATCTGTTATTTTTTTCCGAAAAGCAATATCATTCAGCAATGGAGATTGTTCACCAACGCCCGGGGAGTGATTATAACCTATTCCCATCTCCTCATCAAGTGCTTCCACTAAAGGAACCTCCCGTGTATTATATCTTTTCAAAAATGATTTGAAAAATTTATCAAGCGTGGTTTCCACTTTCTTTGGAGTCAATTTTACCAGCCAATTCAATCCCTTTTGAATATCGTTTTGTAATTTAACATCTAATAAACACTTATGAGGGGTTTTAACCAGGTCGGTTTGAAAAAGGAATTTATGCTCATGATTCAAGCCCAGCTCTATCATACTTTCTTTCATTACCGCATATTCACCCAACGTTTTTCCAATTGATTTCTCATCAATGACTCTTAAGGTGTTTCGAATAGTTTTCAATATTGTCTGTGTTGCAATTAAAGCCGGTGTTATGTCAAGGGCATTTATTATTTTATCCAGCATATCTAATTGAGTAACAGCCGGTTTAAGACCTCCAACAATTACCTGATTATCAATCAACTCATTGACAAATGAGATAACTTCATCTTCGGGGATCTGCTCATTGACAAGTAACCGTACTATATCGTCAAACTGCAAACCATTTTCAATGTTTTTCAAAAGTAGTTCCAGGTATTCAGAATAATCGACCGATACAAGATGATGGGTTCTTCCTGATCCGTTGTACCGGTACTCAACATAGCGGTAATGATGTCCTACTCTGTACAAACTGGAATTTGGGAAATACTTTATGTTCTTTTTAAGCTGAGGTTCATTAGTAAGGTATTGACTAAGGGCAAAGAGGTAGTTCATATCGAGCCTGGTTGACCGTTCATACAGGTGACATGGGGGAAGATGTATTTCTGTTTCATTTCCCCATGTACCAGTTGATACACCGGCAAAAAGGCCAAATGGAGTGCACCGCATCGACATTCTGATCAGGTATCTGACCAATGCATTTTTTATCCTATTGATTTCTTTCTGTTTGGAGATAAAACCTTGTTCCCAATCCTCGAGTCTTTTAAAAAGATCGGGAGAAGCTAACAAGATTGCTTCTCTGATCGTTTCATCGGTAAGTATCTTTTTTAACTGCGAATTGGTTATTATTTTCTTGGTTATTACAGGAAGAATGAAATTTAAAGGCAATAATGGTGTTCTTAAGACAAAATCCGGGAAGGGGCGATATATTGTTTTCGTTTTCAATTGTTCAGGTGTTAAAATTCCATTGTACATTGGGCCTTTTCGCCTATCTTAATTAGTCTGTGATAATCAACCAAGCATCAACGCTTCATCCCATGCCGGCACAAGATTTGAGATAGCAGCCATTATCACAAGGCCGATGCCAGCTGCGCCCTCAAGTAATCCCGGTTCGTCCTTATAATTATCTTCAGATGAAAGATACCAATAGCGATAGCCAGCTATTCCATTGTTATGCGTTGCCATTTTTAGTGTTTCTTTTAGCCAAAACCCGGCAGCGAGTTTATAGTGCTTTTTTCCAGTGGATTGATACATCCGGTTATAGATATGTGCAATACCTGCAGTACCATGACAGAATGAAGCATCGGCCACTCCGTTAGGGGCCCATAGTTTTCTTTTCAACGTTTTTAAAAAAATATTTTCTGCTTCATCCTTCCAGGATTGTTCATCAAGAACATTTCCAGCATTCCATAAAGAAACCGCGACACCTAAATCACCATAACACCAGGCCAGCCGGCTGTTTCCCGGCTTCTCCCCTGGCATAATCCAATTTGAAAAGCATGAACCGGGCCCATCTGGTGAATTACGATGGCTTTGGAGAAACTGTACATTTTTTCTCAACATCCTGTTTATATTATCTTTACGAATTCCAGTCTGGAATGCTTTACTCAGGAAATAAATAATACTTGGCTGACCATGAGCAAGCCCCAGGTTGAATACAAGCTTTCGTTTGTTACCATTTGTTTTGGATGGCCACGCTGACCCTTCACCTCTGAAAGAGATGCTTAAGCCTGAAAGAATATCGATCATATCTGCTATCATTTCACGATTATAGTCGTTTTTATTCATCAAATAGCAAGCAATTCCCAAGGCTCCATGCAAGTAATCGAAATTGCCAATAGAAATTTCATTCATCATTGATTTCTCAAGAAATTTGTCAAGCTGATCAAATCCTTCCAGGGCCTGTTTATCCAGGAAATCATTATTTACGAGAAATCTGACAGCCCAGGCTATCCCTGCAAGGCCAGAAGAGAAAGATTGATTTGCATATCCTTTATTTATATCATCAAAAACAGTATGGATCAGGCTATATCCTTTCTCGATGTATTTTTCATCCTCAAAAAATTTTCCCAGGTAAAAAAAGAAAAGGCTGATCCCTGCCCTACCATTGAGCAAGCCCGGATTTGTAATATTATTCCAGGAGTGAAGAGCTTTGCCTAATTGGTGTAGTTTATTTTTATAGGGCTCAGATTGATTTTGGTCAAATAATGGGTTCCAATGCATAATCAATTAGATACAAGGAGCAAGACAAAGGAAAAAAGTTAATTAATTCTACCAGCAACAATACCTTATCTTTTGAGTTAATCCAACACTTCTGCATTTGTAACCACTGGATTTTAATTACTTATTAACAAATTTCTTAATTTTGCAAACACAAGTTTTTTTTGAAATCAATCAGAGGAAACTTGAGAACTCTGCGATGTATATAGCGAGTTGCACTTATTACTTTAATTATCGAGGCATATGAAAACGAAGGAAGAAATTGTATCAAACTGGTTACCAAGGTATACAGGGACTAAGTTGTCAGAATTCGGGAAATATATACTTTTGGTTAATTTCAATCAGTACTTAGAATTATTTGCCGAATGGCATAATGTACCGATAAATGGATTGGACAGGGCCATGCCAACGGCAACAGCCGGGGATATCACAGTGATAAAATTCGGCATGGGTAGTGCCAACGCTGCAACGATTATGGACCTGCTTGGCGTAATCACTCCCAAGGCATGTCTTTTTCTGGGTAAATGCGGCGGTTTGAAGAAAAAAAATGAATTGGGAGATTTGATCCTTCCAATAGCTGCCATCAGGGGAGAAGGAACTTCTAACGATTATTTTCCTCGCGAAATACCTGCTCTACCCGCTTTCAGCATGCAAAAGGCAATTTCCACCACCATAAGAGACTATCAGCGGGACTACTGGACAGGAACCGTTTATACAACCAACAGGCGCGTTTGGGAGCATGACGAAAAATTTAAAAAATACCTTCGTAAAACCCGTTGCATGGCCATTGATCAGGAAACGGCTACGATTTTTATTGTAGGTTTTGCCAATCAGATTCCAACCGGGGCCTTACTATTAGTTTCAGACCAGCCAATGATATCTTCCGGTGTTAAAACAGAAAAAAGTGATCAAAAGGTTTCTGAACGCTTTGTTGATGAACATTTACATATTGGGATTGACTCACTGAATCAATTGATCAATGATGGCTTAACGGTGAAGCATCTGAGGTTTTGATGGTTACTAATTAGTACTGATTAGTTACGTTTAATGTAATATTTTAAAAATTAGCTCTTTTAGAAGCTCTCCATGGGTTGTAGTGACATTTCCAACCCCTTTGCTT
>JAGLWB010000095.1 GCA_023133655.1 Bacteroidales bacterium | reverse complement strand
GCAAGGCCTGTCCAATCATATTGTGCAACCAAAAATCTCCGCAACGCCATCATTAATTCGCCGGGATTTGCTTCTTTGGGGCAGGTTTCACTGCATTCTCCACAATAATAGCAAAGCCATGGATCGACGGAGGCAGTAATTCGATCTTGTAACCCAAGAATACTATATCTTAACATTTTTCTTGGAAACGAATTATCTTCTGTTGAAAGAGAGCAAATTGCAGTACAGTTTCCACAGTTAAAACAAGGGCTGATGTCAACTGCTCCATATTTTTTCAGGGATTTTGAAAATTCAAGATCAATTTTCTCCATTATTATTTTGTATTATTTAATTCGTAGGAAAAATATTCATCCATATCATCTAATTCTCCTGTTATAATTTCTCTGTATTTTCTTAAAGTCATCAGATGATATGTTATTTCAACTGCCGGAACAGAGGATTCCTTTGCAATTTGAGGAATAGTTTTCGGACCTTCTTTTAATGACTTAATTATTAATTTTTTTATTCTTACGAACTCTTTCCTTTTTTCTTTTACCTCTTCAGGAACTGTTCTTGTTTTTTTTATAATATCAATGGTCTTTCCCATTTTCCAGGATTTATTAAATGATTACTTACTTTGCCAGCTCAATGATCATACTTTCAATCTCCACGTTTGTATATCCGATAATATCAATAGCATCAACAGGACAAACCGGTGTACATATCCCACACCCTTTACAATTTGTTTCAATTATTGATGCTATCTTTTTCCCGTTATGTGTTATTTGTGATATGGCGTTGAAAGGACATGCCTCTAAGCATTTTCCACACCATTCGCAGGTCTCTTCATTAATTGTTGCAATAGTTGGTTCAAGTTTTATTTCTTCGTTGCATATCAGGGCATTAACTTTTGATGCAGCCGAAAGCGTGGAGTTTACTGTTTCTTCAATATTTTTGGGTCCCTGTGCCGCACCAGAGATAAATACTCCATCAATAACTGTTTCAACCGGTCGTAGTTTAGGGTGTATTTCATTTAAAAAACCATCCCTACCCACGGGCGTTTTTAATATAGCAACGACCGAATTATCTTTTCGAGGTATCATCCCTGATACAAGCACTACTAAATCGGCCTCAACACCTAATTCTATTTGATCAGTGTAAACATCATTTACTTTAACAATGGTTTTATTTCCTGATTTTTCAACTGTGGGAGGGGAATTTTCATCAAAATGAAAAAAGATATCACCTTTTTGAGATGCCTCATCATAAATTAATTCTTGTTTTCCGTAAGTTCTCACTCCTCTTGTAAAATGCAGACAACTGATGTCGTTGTATTTTTTCCCGACAATGAGGGATGAGTGAATGGCTACGGTACAACAGTATCGTGAGCAATATTGGTTATTCCCGTTTATTTTGCCGAATTGCCTGCTTCCGACACAGTAAATAAAAGCAATATTATGAATTTGCTTCCCATTTAAAAAGAGTTGCTTCTCATTTAACTCAACCAATCGTTTGAGCTGTTGAAGTGTAATAACATTGTCAATCGTTTTATATCCGAATTCTCCCTCTTTTGGTTCGTACGGATCAAAACCGGTACAGACCTGAATTGCTCCTATTTCTAATTTAATTATCTCGGTTTTTTGGTCAAGGTCTATGCTGTCGCAATATTTAAGGCATTCACCACAACGATTACAGTTTTCCATATTTATAACCGGAGCTTCAGGAAATTCGCTGTCAAAATTTTTAAATATGGCTTTTCTATTTGTTAAATAGAAATTAAACTCATCAGGTACTTCAACAGGGCAGGCATCAATTGCTTTTTGCAGGCCTTCGGGATCGCATTTTGTTTTTACATGCCTGGGAGTAATTTTGATTTCCACCTCAAAATTACCACTGCTTCCTGCTTTGGATATTACTTCTGCTCCTGTGAACAAGGTGATATTATCTAACTCCTTAAGTCTTTTGTAAATGCGCGAAATAAGTTCTTTTCCTGTTTCATTTAATGAACATAGTACACCCCACTGAGACAATCTTCCGCCTACGAAATGTTCCCTTTCAATTAAATAGACTCTTGTTCCCATCTCTGCCAATTCAATGGCAGCCCTCATTCCGGCTATGCCGGCACCTATAATTAAAACACTGTTTTTTGCCGAAATTGTAAAATGTTCCAGTGATTTGGAGAAACGAGTTCTGCCAATTCCCGCTTTAACCAGACTGATGGCTTTTTCTGTTGCTCCTTCAGGGTCGTCGGAATGTGCCCATGAGCCTTGTTCCCGGATATTTACCTGAACATAATTATAAGGATTCAATCCTGCGCGTTTGGCAACTTCTCTGAATGTTTGTAAATGTAGCTTGGGTGAACACGAGGCTATTACAATACCATCAAGCGCATTATCTTTTATATCATCAATTATTTCAGTTTGAGCTGAATCGGCACATGCAAACATAGTAGTTCGTGCAATATGCACCCCTTTCTCGTTTTCTATACTATCCCTGACTCTTTCAACATCAACATACTCGGATATATTATTACCACAATGACAAATATATACTCCAATTTTGTTACTCATTAGTAAATTATTTTATATTCCTAGTTTTTTAATATAACTATTGACTTCAGATGATGCTGCGCCGGCCGATAAAATTGAATCGGGAATATCAAGAGGTACTGCTGCAGTTCCCGAAACAAAAACACCTTCCATACTTGTTCTTGCCGGACAGGCGAAACGATCAACCTGTTTTACATATTTAAATTCACCTAATTCGACTTTTTCGTTTTTAAACATATCAGGAACATCCGGATTTGGAAGTGCTCCAACTGCCAAAACTACCAGGTCGTGTTCAGCTTCTTTTACCTTTCCCTCAAAAATATCTTCGTATCTTACTATCAAATTATCATTTTCTGTTTCTGTAATCTGGGCAACTTTCCCTTTTACAAATTCAACCCCCATTGTTTTCGATTGCTGGTAAAATTCGCAAAACCCTTTTCCAAAAGCCCTAATATTAATATAGTAGATAGTAACATCGGCCAGCGGTAATGCTCCCATTAATAATTGAGCTTGTTTTATTGAGTACATGCAGCAAACCTGCGAGCAAAGTGGATTCCCAACTGATTTATCTCTTGATCCTGTACAAAGAACATAGGCAATATTATCCGGCATTTTCCCATCTGAAGGCCTCAGGACAGCGTTGAATGGCCGGGTTGGAACCAATTGACGCTCCATTTGCATGCTATGAACAACATTTTTGAATTTACCGAACCCATATTGTGGTTTGTTATGAGCATCAAACAAGTTAAATCCTGTGGCAATAATTACTGCTTTAAAACGTATTTCAATCTCTTCGGCTTCCATTGTGAAATCAATAGCTTCTGTTGGGCATACTTTTTCACAAGCCCCACATAAAATGCAATTATCAATATCTATTGCTGCTACTCTTGGATTTGCTAAGCTGAAGGGGACATATACTGCCTTTCGTCCAACAAGATCGTACTGATACTGATCCGGTACATAAACCGGGCATACAAACTCACATTCCTGACATCCGGAACATAATTCTTCCTTAACATATCTTGGCTTTTTAATGACTCTTGCAATATATTTCTTACCTGATTTTTCAATATCTTTTACTTCACTATAAGTAAATATTGTAATATTCGGATGGCGGGCTGTTTCAGAAATTTTGGGCGTTGCAATACAGGCTGAACAGTCGAGTGTTGGAAATACTTTACTAAGATGTATCATTTTCCCACCTATGGAGTAATCTTTTTCAACAAGAAGTACTTCTAATCCCATATTGGCAAGATTTAATGAAGATTCTTGTCCGGCAATTCCCCCTCCAATAACGAGAACATCAAATTCCCGGTTTTTATTTTCTTCCTGCATGTTGTTAATTATTTTGCGATAAATATTCAGAAAAGCTCTTTATGTATTTCACAAAAGGCTCAGAACAAACAGAACAAATAGCTGCCATTTTTAGCCTCGCAGGGTCAATACCCCTTTCTTTCATTTGTTTTTGGGTGTTTGTAAGGATCTGTGCTGTTTTATCTGTGCAAGCTGTATCATACGGACAATCAGTACCATCTGCAGCAATAAAAACACCATCGAATCCTTGTTCAAAAGCAAACATGACCCACCGGGGTTTTATGGCGCTTGAACAAGGTACTATGATAGTATAAGCCCTTGCCTGATAATGCATTTTGAGCAATCCTGCCAGGTCAATAGCAGGGTCTGAGATTTTTTCGGTTGAAAAAACAAGTATTTTGGGCCCTGGATTGGTCATCGTTTCTCTTACGTTTATTAACCTTTTTTAATATAGAATTTATAATAACCTGAGTCTTCCGTGAACCCCAGGTATTCATGCCCTTTTGCCCCGGCCCATTTCGGAACATCTGTTTTGCAAGTTTCCGCTGATGTTAACAGCTCTAAAATTTGACCACTTTCCAGATCAATAAAGGCAATTTTTGCAGCAAGTAATGTCTCAGGACAATATCTTGCCCTTCCATCAATTACCTTGTCGGACTTAATCCGGATTAATTCTTCAGTTTCCATAGCTTTTGGTTTTTATGATGTATTTACAAAGAAATTAATAATTAGATTTCTATTTTGTCGAGGTTTTTTTGTTAATTTATTCAATGCAAAATTATATTGTTGTAACTTTACGGTCTAATTTTTTGCAGTGATGTGAGGTAAATCTTTTAATGATATAGGGTACACATTAATGTATTCTATCATATCATAATTATGTGATGCAGGGTACATTTAAAATTTGTTTTTAAATGTTGGATGCAGTATAATTGCAACCGCTATGCTTTATGAAATTTGTAAATATTGCCACCTGAAATCAGCAGCTGCTGAGACGCTTGATTCCGATGAACTGAAGAAACTGGAGCGCAGTTGCTTTCAAACCCAATTTGCAAAAGGTGATCTTATTTTTAAACAGGACGCCTTATCCGCTAACGTAATATTTATAAGAGAAGGCTTAGTAAAAATCCATATCAAAGGACCTGAACGGGAGCAAATAATAAAAATAAATAAAGGGCCAACCTTCCTTGGGATACCTACAACATTTGGTGATATAATTAACCATTATTCTGCTACCGCCATCACAACAGTAGATGTATGTTTTATCAGCAATGAAACTTTCCAACAGTTTATTTACAGCAACGGTAAATTCGCTTATGAAATTCTTCATGATTTATGTAAATGCCAATTGCATACTTATAATTATTGCATAAATCACCTTCAAAAGCAAGGTCCCGGAAGATTAGCAGATGCTTTGCTTTATCTGGCCAATGAAATTTTTAACGACAATAATTTTTTATTACCTATGACAAGGCACGAATTGGGTGACTTAGCTTGTTGTTCAAGGGAAAGTGTTTCCAGGCTGCTGAATGAATTCAAAAAAGATAACATCATACAACTTGAGGGTAAAAAAATCACAATTCTTAATAAAGAATTACTTTCACAAATAAGCAAGAGGGGGTAATTGTTTGATTGAACGATATAGCGATTGAACGATTGATCGCCCCTTCGGCTTCCGCTCAGGGCAATGTTTTCGAGGTGTAATTCGTTAAATCATTACATCGCTACTTCGCTACATCGCAACATTCTTCAATTCTTTTCTATTAATCCAAGAATTACCAAAACGCACCCACCAATTAGAAAATTTCTATGGAGGAGGGATGACATCCATTCGATCACACTTGACATTAAAAAAGTCAAGCCCTGACTTGCAGATTTTAAAGTAGATTTGTCCGGAGCGCTATAATTTTATACCTTTATACAATAATTTACCGGTATGATACGCTTTAAAACATTTTCTCTGATTATTATTTTCATTCCCTTATTCCTTACTGCACAGTACCCCTGGGACCGTGTTACTCCCTTGCCCCAGGAACATTTTTTGTTTTCTGTTAAAAAAATTCCTGGTAGCGGTAAAATTATTACAGTAGGGTCAGGATCCACAGTAATGATCTCACCTGATTTTGGTGATTCCTGGGAGTTCATTCTCAATCCTTCCGGCCTTCCTAATTATACACCTCTAAGGGAAGTAGAGTTTATTGACCAGAATATTGGATATATTGTTGGATTAAAGGGTATTATACTTAAGACTATCAACGGGGGATACGATTGGGACCTTGTTCATTATACAGGGGAGGATAATGATGAATTCCGGGATGTATGCCTTTCTGACACAAATAATGCCTTTGCTATCGGTATTGGAGATTTAATTATTCGAACTTTTGATGGGGGTGTTACCTGGGATACCCTGGACACAGAAGCTGGCTTTACCTTTTTTGATATTGACTTTCTAAATTCCGATACGGGGTTTATTGTCGGATCATCCGGGTTTGAATATTTAAGAACCATTGATGGGGGATATAACTGGGAGATAATTCCTCTGGGAATAGAACAATCAGGAATAACCTGTTATGAAATATGTTTTCCTAGTAGTAGTTTGGGAATAATTACGACCACCAAGTATAATAATAATGGAAAGTTTTTCAGAACAACTGATGGAGGGGAAACCTGGGAAGATGTATTTTGGTTCTGGAGTCTTTGGCCACACGGATTAGATTATTTCGATGAAAATATTATCATAGCATCCGGATTTTCTACCGATTATTCAATATCGGCTATTTGTTCTTATGATGGCGGAGAAACCTGGACCCAAAATTATCTTCCATGGGAAGGGAGTTATGGAGCACGGGCTGTATGTTGTGATAATAATAGTTCTGCAATTATTGTTGGGAGCAGAGGGCAAATACACCGAACTGATAATTATGGAGTTGATTGGGAATTAATAAGTACACATATGATTTACGGGGGTATTACTGATGTTGACTTTGTTAATGAGAATACCGGTTTCCTGCTAACATATGATGCATTTGGGGTGCCATCTACATCTGCATACAAAACAACCAATGGAGGTAATACCTGGTTCGCCATTACCTCTCCTTTTACACCTCCTAATGCAATAAGTTTTATTGACGAACAAACAGGTTATCTTGCTCATGATAATTGGGAAAACTGGTTTCTTAAAACCACCAACGGAGGTAGCAGTTGGGTGGTGATAGGAAACAACTTAAATATGTATAATGAATATGATATATATTGTTTAAAATTCCACGATAATCTAAGTGGGATACTATCTTTAGAATCTGGGATTTACCAAACCCTTACCGGAGGCCAGGAGTGGTTTCTGAGACAACCCGGCGAATTCCAGGATTTGGACATCAATAATTGGCCGGTTTGTTTTGCTGCAGGTTGGAGTGGTGTTTACCGTTCAAATGGGTGTGGATATAGCTGGCATAAATTAGAAGCACTTAATTATTATACATTTAATGATATTTTTGTTTTAAATAGAGACACTATTTTTCTTGCCGGTTATGATAAAACAATAGTCCGTTCAAAAGATGGAGGAAATACATGGGAGCAGTTGCCCGTAAACACCCCACATGATATTACTTTCAAATCCATTGCTTTTTCTACTCCTGAACTTGGTATTGCCACAGGATCCGGAAATTATGAGACGATGGTTTATACCGATGATGGGGGAGATTCATGGCATCCTTATCCTTCCATAACAACATCAACAATCTCTCATATTGAATACTTAGATGAATTGACTGGGTTGATGTTTGGTGGTAGTGTTATTCTTAAAACTGAAGATGGAGGGATTACCTGGACAAATAACTCAACTGACAAACAAAAATTTGAGATATTTCCTAATCCTTTCCGGGAAACTATCAGTATTCTGATTCATGACAATACTAGTACGGATATAACATTAGAAATTTACAGTATTAACGGGCAAAGGGTGTTCGGGAAAACTGCGGATATAAATTCCCTGAGAAATATCAAGGTTGGATTTTTGCCTTCCGGGATATATTTGTTTCAGGTAACCATAAATGGCATTAATTACGTAACAAAAGCTGTTAAAAAGGGATGACACCCCTTTAAACCATTATTTTATTCTTACTTTTGCCAATTAAATTTCTGAGAGAAAATTTCCCCACGATATTAAAGGCCATGAATAAACGATTTGATCCCAAGGAGAATTATTTAAAGACGAAACAACAAATCGGATATGTTTCCCGGAAAGAAAGCACACAGGCCGATTACGACAGAATTGGTTTTATGTCGGGACTTGAAGTCCATCAACAATTAAAAACCAAAGAGAAGCTTTTTTGTCATTGCCCGGCAGGCATTTACAACGAACATGAAGATTATGATGCGGAGTTGATCAGGCATATGCGCCCTACATTAAGTGAATTGGGCGAATATGATGGCACAGCCCTTATGGAGTTTAAGACAAGAAAAGAGATCATATACCGGATCAAAAATGAAACAGCCTGCACTTACGATGTGGATGACACCCCTCCGTTCCCTCTGGATAGAGAAGCACTTGATATATCTATTGAGATATCATTGCTTTCAAAACTGAATATCGTTGGGGAAGTTCATATTACGCGTAAACAATACCTTGATGGTAGTATACCAACCGGATTTCAGCGCACAGCGATCATTGGAGTTGAGGGTGAAATCTCTCTTAAGCATAAAAAAGTCAGACTTATACAACTCAGCCTGGAAGAGGATGCCTGCAGGGAGGTCTCTGATATAGGCCATGTGAGGACATTCCAGACCGACAGGCTGGGCATGCCTCTTATTGAGACAGTAACATATCCTGATTGTGTAAATCCTGATGAAGTTATGGAAGCGTGTAATTACATTCGTTTCCTTAATAGAAGCACAGGGAAGGTACGAACAGGGATTGGGGCAGGACGTCAGGATGTTAATGTTAGCTGCCGTGGTGGTACAAGAGTAGAAATAAAAGGGGTATCGCGTACAAAATGGATTCCTGAACTCACGCATAATGAATGCTTCAGGCAATGGGCACTACTGCACGTAAGAGAAGATCTGAAAAAAAGGGTAAAAGATCCTTCCAGGTGGTCGATAAGTCATAAAAAAATCTCAAATCATAAATTTAACTTTAGGTATGCCCCTCTGACAGAAGCCAGGAAAAAACATTACAAAATCGTGGCTGTGAACCTTCCCGGCTTTAAGGGGATATTATCACACTTTACTCAACCCGGTAAAATATTTGCCAATGAATTGTCGGGCCGGTTAAAAGTGATAGCATGCTTAGATTTGCCTAACATGACCCATTCAGAAGAATTAAAATCACTGATTGCTGCAAAAGAATGGGAGATAATCAGAAAGTTACTGAAATCGAAGGATGACGATGCACAACTGATTTTCTGGGGGCCTGAGGCTGATGTTGCTACTGCATTGGAAACGATAGAAGAAAGGTGTGTGATGGCGTTTGAGGTAATTCCCAATGAAACACGAAAATCGTTCGTAGATGGCACAACAATCTTTAAAAGGGTGCTGCCAGGTGCCGACAGGATGTACCCCGATACCGACTCTTCTCCAATACCTTTAGAAGATGAGGATATTGAATCACTCAGGAAGAACCTGCCTGATGATGTGATCGACAGGTACCATCGAATGAAAAAGTGGGATATTCCCGAAGATACATACACATACATTTTTAAAAAAAATCATTTTCTGTTAATTAAGCGAATTATTGAAGAATTAAACATTGATCCAAAATTTGTTGGCACCTTTTTTGGGCATCGTTTGAAGTTTGTTGAAGGGCATTATGTCCCCGCTGAGGCATTCAATTATAATATCATCTTCGCGTTGTTCCGATATCTGAAAAACAAAAACCCGGATCTTGAGCTCGCTTATAAAATGCTGCCTGTTCTCTACGAGTACCCTAAAATGGATTTCGAGTCTGTATTGACTATTATTAAGTACAAAAAGATGTCAAAAAAAGAGGTTCTCGCTCATGTATCATTCCTGAAAAATAAATTTTCGGAAATCAAACGAAATGATAGCCCACAAAATGAAACAAACTGGATTATGGGTGAATTGAGGCCTCTCGCTATGGGTAATATATCAATGAAAGAGCTAAGTAAAGCTATCAAAGAAAATAATTAATTTGAATATTAGCATTAAATATCCATCATATGACCGACGATTTTTTTCAGGGATATAAAGGAGAAGCACTTGAAGTGCTGAAAAAGTTCAATACCCGGGTATGGGGACAAGCGGTAATAGAAACAACACGGGGCAGATTTACAGGGACTATTTTGCCACGGGCCGAAAACGATGACGATAAGCATATTGTTTTAAAAATACCAACCGGATATAATGTTGGTGTTGATATCCGCACCATCAATGAGATGAAGGAAACAGGCTATAAAAAGGCTGTTTATCAGATACCTGAAAAAGAGTTCCCCATCACGCCCGGCTTGCCCAATGTAAAGCTATTCGGAACAGGGGGCACTATTGCTTCACGCCTCGATTATCGGACAGGGGCTGTTATCCCTGCTTTCTCGCCCGGAGAACTTTATGGCGCTGTTCCTGAGCTGGCTGATATCTGCAACCTGAAAACCGAAAAAGTATTTGCTGTCTTCAGTGAAAACATGGGCCCGGAACAATATATTAAATTGTCGAAAGCTATTGGAAAAGAGATTGAAAATGGTATTGACGGGATAGTTATCGGACATGGTACCGATACCCTTCATCATACAGGAGCAGCATTAACATTTATGGTGCAAAATCCACCTGTTCCCATTGTTTTGGTTGGATCGCAACGATCGTCAGACAGGCCAAGTTCTGATGCAGCCCTTAATTTAATGCATGCCATGAATGCAGCTGGAAACGCGGATATTGCGGAGGTAATGGTGTGTATGTTTGGCCCGACATCTGATGAATATGGACTTCTGCATAAAGGCACACGCGTTCGTAAAATGCACTCTTCTTATCGATCAACCTTTCGTACGATTGGAGATATGCCATTGGGTAGAGTAACGCGAAAAGAGATCATTCACATCCATAAAAATTATAAACCCAGGAGAAAGGACCGCAATGTTAAGATCCTCCCCTATTTCAGTGATGAGGTTACCATGCTATACTATCACCCGGGCATGAAACCCGACACTATCGATTCGTTGGTAGAAGCAGGCTACAGAGGGATCATCATAGTAGGCACCGGGCTCGGGCATGTCAATAAAGAACTTTAT
This sequence comes from Bacteroidales bacterium, assembly GCA_023133655.1. GTDB lineage: Bacteria > Bacteroidota > Bacteroidia > Bacteroidales > JAGONC01 > JAGLWB01. The sequence goes on along the minus strand of JAGLWB010000095.1, from coordinate 5,849 downwards.
CCTGCTATTGAAAGAGCTCATTCCAAAGGTGTTCATATGTTTATGACCCTGCAAACGATCTGGGGGTATGTTCACATGTTTGTGTATGATACCGGCCGGGATATGATGGCAAAAGGCATTATTCCTGCCGGCAATATGTTACCAGAGGTAGCGTGGGTTAAGCTGAGCTGGATCCTTGGCCAGACTGATGACCCTGCTAAAGTTAAAAAAATGATGCTTACGCCTATCAACGATGAAATAACATCCCGTGAACCTTATAATGGATACCTTGTTTACCAGGGCGGAGTGCCGGAGGTTGAGGAATTTATTAAGAGGGTGCATAAATAGATTGGGCGATCGTCAATTTTCGATTGGGCGATGTAACGATGTAACGATTTAGCGATTTAGCGATTTAACGATGTGATCTATTTAACTAATTGTCCGCTAATTAACAACAATTCCACTTCTTTTTGCTTCGCACTGTATTGTGCCCGTATCATGCGATAACCTGCTGATAACAGGTTCTTTTGAACTTCCCTCAACTGCAATGGGGATATCATCCCCACCTCATAACTTTCTTTGGCAATATCCATGTTCATGGTTGCAAGCTCAAAGCTTCGTTTTTCGAATTCGATAAGTTGCAAGTAATTCTCGTAATCATTAAACACCCTTACAAGGGTTGATTCCATCTGGGTCCGTGTTTGCTTTATCTGCAAATCGGCATTGACCAAATCGGCTTGCGAATTCTGGATTCTGCGTCTGATATCAGATCCATCGAATATTTTAATACTTGCTGTAAGCCCAAAGTGAGGGCCATAAAACCGGTTATAACTAATGAAAGAGGCATCAGTTGACATCTTTGTGAAGTTGTAGCCTGTCACAAAGTTAATCTCCGGGTATTTCTCCGACTTAATTCCTTTCAGCTCAAGCTCCTTACTCTGCCTCGATAGCTGCTTGATAATAATATCTCTATTTTGCTCGTCAAAGTGCTGTTTGAGGATTGCCCGCTCCAGCCTGTGGCCGGCAATAATTGTGTCCATTACCACAAAGTCTATGTTTACATCTCTTGAAAGAAGTTCGTTCAGGCTTATCTTTGAATTGGCCAGGCGTGTTTTTTGATTATAAAGGGCCGATTCATCTGCATTCAGGTCTACCTGCGCCTGTAAAAGTTCCAGGTCAGAGCCTGAACCAACTTCCTTTTTAACCTGGGCTAACTGTAATCGGAATTTTGAAATATCTACTTGTTTGTTGAGCACATCCAGCATAAGTTGTTGTTGAACTATGTGAGCATACCTGATTGTGATATCAGCAATCGTATTTTCAAGCACAACCTTGAGTTCAATATCACTCAGTTCATCTTCTTTCTTTAACAGATCGTAGGCATGAAACATATGTAACCCGTCAAAAAGGGTCCATTTCAGGAAAACACCTGCATTCAGATTGTCAATGTGGGCATTTTTATTATCCAACTCCAAACCGGTGATATGGTCCATCCGGGCAGCGCCGATGCTTTTATCGTATGCTGCAACAGCCGCTACCTGAGGCAACATACCAGCATTTCCCCTAACGGCATTATTGGCTGCAATTTCTTTTTCATTTTTTGCTATTTTTATTCCATAACTATTCTCCAGCCCGACAGATATGGCATCTTCAAGGCTCAGGAAATCCTGTGTATTTCCTTGATTGAGGCCAGTCAATATGAACAGCATGCAGGATATAAATCGTAGTGCTTTACTTTTCAAATAAGGGATCATATTTAAAGTCTTGAGTTTTTATAATATCTTTTCTATCGCGTGACAAATATGAATAAACAGCCGGAACAATATAAAGAGAGAAAAAAGTAGCAAAGATCATACCACCCACCACCGCGATCCCCATGGATCTTCTGCTGCCCGATGAAAAGCCTAAAGCAAGGGCAATGGGCAATATCCCCAAAATAGTAGCTGATGCGGTCATTAAAATAGGCCTCAGCCGGATAGTGGCCGCCTTCATCACCGCATCAATTTTGTTCATTTCTTTTTGCTTGCGTTGATTGGCAAACTCAACAATCAGGATACCATTTTTTGTTACCAGGCCAATAAGCATAATAATTCCTATCTGGCTGAAAATATTCAGTGTCTGGTCGAAAAACCACAAAGAAAACAAGGCGCCAAACAGGGCCAGAGGAACGGTGATCAAAATAACCAGCGGATCGATCCAGCTGTTGAATTGGGCAGACAGGATCAGATAAATGAGAATTATAGCCAGTATAAATACATACAACAGACTGGAGGAGCTTTCCACATAATCCCTTGCCTGCCCTGCCAGGGATGTTCTGAACGCATTGCTAAGGACGCCGGCAGCGATCCTGTCCATTTCCTCAATGCCATCTCCCAGGGTAACTCCCGGGACTAATCCTGCCGACACGGTAGCTGAAAGATATCGATCGTATGAATAGATAGTGGAAGGGTTGATTCCTTCCTCATAATTGATAAGGTTTTCAAGTGGTATGAGCACATCCATATTGTTCCTGACATAGATTGATCTCAAATCTTCAGGAGAGTCCCTGTTACTCCTCATAACCTGTCCGATTATCTCGTATTGCTTTCCGTTCATATAAAAATAATCGAAACGCTGGCCACTTAATGCCAGTTGTATCGTTTTGGCAATATCAGCCATCGATACTCCAGACTGTGCTGCCCTTTCGCGATCGATATAAATGCGAAGCTCCGGTTTGTTTACTTTCAAGTCGGCATTCACAAACCTAAGGAGAGGACTTTCCCTGGCTTCTTCCAAAAAAACCGGTAGTATCTTTTTCAATGAATCGAAACTTGATGACTGGATCACATATTGTAGTGCCTGTCCACCAAAGCGGTCGCCAATGGTGGGAGGCTGAAAAGGAAATACACGGATACCTGTAATAGATTGCATCTCTTCAGAGGCCTTTTGAAAAATCTCATTCTGTGTCCGCTCTCTTTTTTGGGGCTCCGTCAGATAAATAAGAACCAGTCCTTTATTGGGAGAATCAATGGTTGAAAGTCCGGGTGCGATCAAGGCAAAATTTTTTGTTGCTTCAGGGATGGAGTCAATAATATACTGACTGAGTTGATCCATGTATTTTTCCATGAATTCATAGGAGACACCCTCAGGCCCCAGAATGGGTATCCTTATATTGGATCTGTCCTCCAGTGGAGCCAGTTCGGAATGCAATGACCTGCCCAGGAGAACGACAAGTCCTATTACCATAATCAGCAAAGGAAAAACAACCCAGCGGACCTTCATAAATGCACCCAATGATTTTCGGTAGCGGCGGTTCAACTCAAGAAAAAATGGTTCAATAAACCTGAATAATATATTAATGTTAAGATGTCGGGGTTTACTCAAAAATCGTGAGCCCATCATAGGAGAGAGGGTAAGGGCAACAAATCCTGAAATTACTACCGAGCCGGCAACAACGATGGCAAACTCCCTGAACAAGCGACCGGTTAACCCTTGTATGAACATAATTGGCAGGAAAACAACAGCCAGTGTAAGAGTGGTTGAAATGACGGCAAAAAATATTTCTTTGATGCCCTCGTATGCTGCTTGCATGGGGGGTATACCCATATCCACTTTCGTGTAAATTATCTCTAACACAATGATGGCATCATCGCACACCAACCCGATGGCAAGGATTAACCCCATCAGGGTAAGGACATTAATTGACAAGCCCGTGATGTACATGATAAAAAAGGTGGTGATGATGGAAATGGGTATAGCCACCACAGGGATCAATGTCGACCGCCAGTCACGTAAAAAGAAAAAAATGATCAGCACTACAAGGAAAAACGCAAGCAGAAGGGCCTCTTTTATTTCTTTTATCGCATTTCTCTCAAAGGTTGTGAAATCATATCCTGTTTCCATGATATAATCAGAAGGAAGTTCCTTTCTTATTTCATCCATCCTGTTATAAAATTCATTGGCAATATCAATGGTGTTGGCACCTGGTTGAGGAACTACTCCAATTGCAATGGCAGGATAAAGATCCTTTTTAAAAATAGTTCTCTGATTTTGAGCACCCAGATCTGCATGTCCTATATCGCTGAACCGGATGATCTCTCCATTATACTGTTTAATTACCATATTATTAAACTCCTCAGGAGTGGTGAGCAAGCCAAGTGTACGAATACTTAGCTCGGTGTTATTCCCTTCGATACGGCCTGCCGGCAGCTCAATATTTTCTGATAGAATGGCATGCTCAACATCAAGAGGTGTGAGGTTATGCATCGACAATTTGTAGGGATCCATCCATAAGCGCATGGCATATTTCTTTTCTCCAAAAACAAGTACTCCGGCAATATCAGGTATAGTCTGAAGGCGATCTTTGATAACCCTGTCAACCACATCATTAACTTCAAGGATACTCCTTGATTTACTACCAAGAGTTAAGAAAATGATCACATTTGAATTGGCATCCAGTTTTTCCACAATGGGCGGGTCGGCATCTTTTGGTAAAAACCGAATTGCTTTTGATACCTTGTCCCTGACATCATTTGCCGCTCTATCCAGGTCTTCGCCCAGGAAAAATTCTACAGTAATCTGGCTGGCCTGTTCCGTTGATTTTGATGATATAACCCTGACCCCTTCAATGCCACTAATAGCTTCCTCGAGGGGTTCTGTTATCTGGGTCTGTATGATTCCGGCATTGGCACCTGTGTAACTGGTAATAACACTGACAATGGGGGGCTCAATGTTCGGATATTCCCTGTCGCTGAGGGATAAAAACCCAACTATGCCAAAAATGACCATGATAATGGCAAAAACAATTGGTAAAATGGGTCTGTTTATGCTGATTGAAGAAAGACTCATAATTAAATAGTATTAATAATCTCAACCTTTGACCCGGGTCTTATCCGTAGTAAATTTGTCATGATAAGGGTATCGCCGGGCTTTGTTCCATCCAGCAGCTGAACACTCTTATTTGTTCGTCTGCCGACAATTACTTCTCTCAATATTGCTTTTCCTTCAGATACAACATATACATTATATCCTTTGAGAGAGGGAACGAGGCATTGAGATGGAACAAAGATGCTCCTTTGGGATTCTTCAAATTGCAGGGATACTTTAACAGATGATCCGGGAAGAATCAAACCACTGCTGTTATCTGTCATTGCCATAATCTTCAAATTCCGGGTTGTAACATCAATGTTAGGTTGAGATGCTTTTATAGTAGCAGTAAAAACCTCCGGATTCGCAGGGAGAGTAAACGATATCTTCAAACCCGGTTCAATACTATTGGCATATCGTTCCGGTATTGAAAAGTCGATTCTGACTTTGCTTACATCCTGCAATCTGGTGAGAATCATATCAGGTGTAATAAAAGCACCATTACTTACATTGCGCAAACCAATCATTCCGGAAAACGGAGCTCTAATTTCAGTTTTGTCAAGCTCAACCTGTATTAAATGAATATCAGCCTGTATGGTTTTGAGGTTGTTCAGGACTTCATCATAAACTCCCTGGCTAATACCACCTTTCTCAAGCAATGTTTTGTTGCGTTGTTCATTTTGCATGGCCAGGGCTTCCATGAGAGTGAATTTTTCAAGGCGGGCTTTCAGGTCAGCATCATCAAGTTTGAACAGCAGGGTCCCTTTGGTTACAAATGTACCTTCACTAAAATTTATAAAAATAAGTCTTTTGCTGATCTCACTTACAATATGTACACTTTCATTGGCACGTATTGTTCCAATTGTTTGAAGTTCGTATTCGGCAATGGTATCTCTTACAAGATAGCCTTCCACGGGAAATACCGGGGCTGTTACAGCTGTTTTAGTTATATTTTTTTTCCGCCTCTCCTTTATTACTTTGTAAGCAGCAGCCCCAATAATAAGAAAGGCCAGGAGATAAAGAAT
>JAGLWB010000094.1 GCA_023133655.1 Bacteroidales bacterium | reverse complement strand
AAAATCATATCATCTTTGGCAATCCGTAATGTTTTATTTCTCATTAGATCTTGTTTAATGGCATCGAGTAAAATATCACACATATCATCTGCATCCGGGTATTTTTCCGGAATGAAAAATGACCGTTTAAAGCAAAAATAACGGGAAAAGTCATGGTAATCTTTTTTCTTAAAAACCAGGGAGTTGTTGGATTTTTCTGTTTTAATATTTTGAAACCATGGTGAAAGCAGGTCAAACCCATTCTCATTCGAAAAATTATCGATCAATTCTTCATAAGGCAATTTCCCAATCAGTTTAATATCATGTTTGTGCAATATCTTTCTTACATAATCAGTGAACTCCTTCATATGAGGCTTAGCATGTGTAATCGTAACAAATATCCCTGTTTCTTTAAGAATTCTTGATATATGAGGTATGTATTCTGGAAAGGAATAAAGTGCATAACTACATAGTATCAAATCATAAGTATTGCTTTCGATTTTTGTTAAGGACTCAACACCGGCATCATCAAAAATGCCCTTGATTTTTGCTTCTGAACAGGAATCAATATAAGGTTTTTCATACTCACTATGGCGGTCAACTCCCTTAATGGTTGCCCTGGGGTGAATTTTTCCTTTCAATGCTTGTGTGAAAAAACCAAATCCACACCCAAGATCAAGAATTTTTTTGCAATTGCTCAAATCCAGGTCATTTAATGCTGCTTTCCTGACATCCACCGGATTGGATAAATGAGCAATTATTATCTCTGCAATCGTCTTATGCATCCTGGCATCTTTAAATACCTGAGCCAGATTTTTGTCCTCCCTATTCATTTAAGTGCTTTAGTTGCTATTCTAAATCATTTACCTGTTGATGATCAGCTTTGTCGTTCTAAACTGGCCCCTGTTTTCTATCTTAACCAAGTATGTTCCGGGTGCTATATCTGTTAGTTCAGTTGAATAATTATGAACCCCTGACGTATGGTGTCCGGAATGAAGATTTTTTATCAGGCGCCCCGATATATCCAGAATAGTAATCGTAACCTCTCCCGGATCACTGATCTCGTATCTGATTGTTGCCACATCATGGCATGGATTGGGATAGATGTTCAGCGACAAAAACGGATTGTTCTTTAATTCATTTACAGCAAATGATGGATCATAATAAGTGCTATAAATTCCATTTCCGTGTGTGGCAATTGCCACAAACCCGTCGGATTGTCTGGCATCGATCATATCCACCATTATATTTCCGATATAATCAGCACTTTCCTGTGCCCACATAGTTGAGTCGCCTTTAAGCTCTGTTGTTGAAAAGAGCCCCACTGATGTACCTGCAAAAAATACTGTATTGCCCTGGTAGTTCAATCTTTCTACAAATCTGATCGATGGCCCTGATCCGGATCCATCAGGGAATTCTTCCAGGTTACCACCCTGGGCTGACCAGGTTGTTCCTCCATCGCCTGATAGGAACAAACTAAGAACGCCATAATTCGAAAAGACAACCATTATGTTGTCAGTATTATCAGGATCGACGTCGATGCATGCCACATAAGCGTTTTCAGGAAAAATATCACCCGTGATCTCAACAGGTACCGGGTTACCGGTGTGTGCATTATCTAACCTGTAAACTTTGCCAAGGTCGGTGCCATAAAAAACCGTGTTTGGGGGATCCCATGAAGCGCTGATTATAGTGATTTGTGAAGCTTCTCCAACATTTACATTGCTAAGGTGTTCCCAACCGGTATTACGCAAACTCGTATCATACGATGCTGCTTTCATGTCATGCTTTCGCCAGATACTTTTTTTGGTTGGAAGGTAGAACGTTTCGTTATTGATAGGGTCAAGTGCAAAGTTCTGGTAAAATGGGAACAACGAATTTGAGCCCATAATCGGGTCATAGAATTTGAGCAGGGTATCGGGCAATTGAAAATAGATATTTTCTGTATGCATTTGTTCGCCAAACTGAGATGTCCAGATATTACCACTGTAGGCAGAAATAACACAATACTCCAGGTTGTCAGCAATAGCAGTTGCAAAGCCATCATAACAAATATCAATGCTCAGCCAGAATTCAGCTACGTTATCGGTGGCCGTGAAATACCAGTTATTGTCTTGAAGCCCCCCAAGAATAAAATTATCATCCGAAGAAGCATGATCAACACAAACCGAATAAAATTGGGCAGTAATCAGTCTGTAATTCTGTCGATGCCAATAAGAGGGGTATTCCATGCAGTTATCAGTCCTGTAAATTCCTCCATCATTTGCTACAAACATCACATTTGGGTCTGAAGGTAAAAAGGCAATGCGATGCTGGTCGGAATGAAGCTGGTGTATGGAGTCCATATCAAACGGCCATCCTCCCATTAAGAAGGTTTGCAATGTGTCGCTAAATCCGTTTTCTGAACGGAACATCATCATCCCGGCCAGGAAAACAACATTCTCATCATCAGGTTTTACAGTCACATCCATGGTATAACCGCCGTACACCAGAAATGAATTTGGGAAAGTCGTGAAGTTTCCGTCTCCCGCACCAGGTATATTCTGGGTTCTCTCTTCCCACACTCCGTTATCGCTTGTCTGATCGTAAGAATACTTCCAGAATGTATTCTTTGTATTAAATATTCCATTAAATGGCTGCAAAACATCCGATTGGGACTCCGTAAATAAATAAACGACATTTTCATTAGAAGGAGCGATGGCAAGTTTCATAACACGCGTTTCTGATGGGAAATCATCAGGTGTAATATTCACCCAGTGTATCCCATCTTCAGATCGCCATACCCCTGCTTTTTCCGGCCTGTCAACCGACCAGCAATAACTGCTGAGTGCAGCGTATAACACACCATCCGAAGTAATTGCAATGTCAGTGGCAAAGGATTTGTTTGCAATATCTCCAAGTACGAGCTCCCAGGAATTTCCTGCATCTTCCGACCGCATAATTGCACCATAACAGGCTGCATATACAATATCTTTATCCATTGTTACCGGGTCAGTCACGATGTTCCAGATACCCTGAAAAATTTCATCGAGTATTCCCTGTGTTCCTCCTGTTGTTGACTCAAGAGCCTGCCAGGTATCCCCATTGTCAATTGATTTAAAAATGCCATTTCCGATGCCAATGGTCCGGACGTTGGTGCTGATATTCCGGTCTGTTGTACTTAGCAGTTCACCTGTTCCATAATACCAGATATGATGCTTTCCGGGGCGTGTGTCCTGGGCTATACAAGTAGCGCTTTGCTCTACATTTGGCTCGGTGACCTTTTCCCAATATTGTGTTCTCTCTGCTGTTTTCCACATTCCTCCGGAAGCACTGCCGGCTAAAATGGTGTTTTCATCCTCTACATCAAATGCCAAACAAAGCATTCTTCCGCCCATATTTGCCGGACCCCGCCATTCCCACTCCTGACCCCTTTGGGAATCATTTTTTGGAAGTGTTTTTGCAAATTTTAATTCTTTTGATTTAATATTAGCGGGAAGGCGGCCCAGCGAGGGATCGTGTTGTTTTTTGAATTGATATTCGGCATTATATAATGCCATACTTCCTCGTGGTGGCTTTTTGGCATCCAGGCCTTTGGTCGCTGTATTTAAGATTGTTTTTTTCTTTACAGGTTGATCACAAAGGAAATAAATGCCGGTTGCTGCCAGGCATAATAATGCAACGGCTGGATAAACAATTACTTTTTTCATCTTTTTGTTTTGGTTAATGTGGATATTGAAAAGGTAACCGCAAGGTACAAATTTTTTTTATAATTTTGCCAAGTAGTATCAAAGATGATATAATGCCACTTTAGCTCAGTTGGTAGAGCAGTTCATTCGTAATGAACGGGTCGGGGGTTCGAGTCCCCTGAGTGGCTCGAAGATAGCCTTTATAGATTGTTTAAAAAGTAGGTTGCCATTTTTGTGTTCAGATGCAGCCTATCCTTCCCACGAACACCGTGCCCATGGCCGGGGTAAACAAAATGATCAACCTGCTTGCCGGCTTCAATACAGCTTTTAATAAATTGTAAGCTCTGTTGCCACACTACGGTTGGATCTTCTGTTCCATGGATGATCAGTAATTTTCCTTCCAGGTTTTCAGCTTTGTCCAACAATGAAGCCTGTTCATACCCTTCTGGATTTGCTTCCGGCGTATCCATATAACGTTCTCCGTACATCACTTCGTAATATTTCCAGTCAGTGACCGGTCCCCCACAAGCACCGGCTTTAAAAACATCCGGATGTTGGAGCATCAGGGAGATGGTCATAAAACCACCGTAACTCCACCCATTGACGCCAATGCGATCAGGATCGACAAAGTTGAGGGTTTTCAGGTAATTTATTCCAGCTATTTGATCTTCCACCTCCACAGAACCCATATTCCTGAAGATGGCCTGTTCGAAATCAATACCCCGGTTACCTGTACCGCGATTGTCAAGTGTGAAGACGATGAAGCCTTGCTGTGCCATGTAGTTCAGGAACAGTCCGCCGCCTCCAAGCCACGAATTTGAAACAAGCTGTGAATGAGGCCCGCCATAGACATAAAGAAAAACAGGGTATTTTTTGGTTTGATCAAAGCCCGGAGGCTTGATCATTCTGCAATAAAGATCAGTGCCTTCAGGGTTTTTAATCGTAAAGATGGAAGTTTCCCCCAAATTATACTCTTTTAAAGGATCAACATTTTCCAACAGGATTCGCTTCGTGTTACCTTTGGTATCAATCAGCGCATATTCTTTTGTGATATCCTCACTCTGACTGCTGTAAATATCAATAAAATAGCCGGCGTCACTGTTTAGTATTGCCCTGTGCGTTCCTTTTACGGATGATAACCGGGTTGTTTTCCCGCTCTTCATCTCTAAAGAGTAAATCTGTTTTTCGATGGGACTCTCCTCTGTGGAAACATAAAAGAGTTTCTTGTCGTTTTGATCCGTTCCCAGGAAAGAAGTAACTACCCATGCACCTTTTGTTACCTGTTTAATAAGGTTGCCATCAATATCATACAGGTATAAATGATTATAGCCATCCCGCTCACTGAACCATAAGAACTGATCAGGGTTGCTGTTCAAAAAATATAAATTATGTTCCGGCTCAACGTATTCTTCATCTTTTTCTTCAAAAAGCGTTTGTATGAATTCGCCGGTAGAAGCGTCATATTTATTTAGTTTAAGATGATTTTGATCCCTGTTGAGTACCCCAACAAAGATCTGTTTCTCATCCGGGCCCCAGGTCACAGTTGTCAGGTATTGATCAGCAGGCTCACCGGTTTTAAGGAAGATCTTTTCGTTGGTTTTCGGATTATAAACCCCAATGGTTACCTCATGACTTGTCATCCCTGCCATAGGGTATTTGGTGTTTTTAACTTCAGCTATCCGGGTGTCGATATCCACCAGGGGATAATCAGTTACCATGGTCTCATCCATTCGGTAAAAGGCAAGAAAGTTTCCTTCCGGCGACCAGAAAGTTCCTTTATAAATACCAAATTCACTGCGATGCACACTTTGGCCATTGACAATCCCCGCATCTTCATCATTGGTAACTGCAATCTGTTCGCTGTTCATGGCAACAAAAAGATTATTTTCTATGGTATAGGCAATGGAAAACCTGTTTTCGTCGATATCGGTATTTTTAGCTTTTTCAGGGTACTCGTTAGTTTTTTTCAATTCTTTACTATTTACCTCATAAGAGAATAATGTATCATTATGGGTAAACATAAACTTATCGTTGGAGACCCATGTTATAGCAGGAAACCTTTTTAATTCGTCAAATTCTTTTAGTGACAAAACAGAATTCAGGGCTTTGAGGGTCAATAGCGTATCGCTGGTTTCATTTTTTACGTTTCCCGAAACAAGAGAGTTGTTAGCAATCCATGTAAAAGATTCAGATTCGCCTCTCCATTGCAATCCGCGCAATGATTGTGGACGAAGGTCGGAGTTCATCCAGGTAGCATCTTCCAGGGTAAGCATCTTATCCTGAGCGGCGGCATTGAAAATGAATGAAAGGATAAATAAAAACAGGCCTGTTCTGCTGATTAATTTCATAGGTGAATAATTTTAGAAGGTTTGTTTTCCAGGAAGGGCAAAAGTAGTAAAAAATATCAGATGCCATCTCTTGGAAAAGATCCTATCCGCCCTATGGATGACACTTTTTTTTAACCATGCTGTAGCAAATATTTTCCCAATCAGCGGTTTACACGAACCAACCAGACCGGTAATGATCGTTGTTGATTTCAATAGTAATCCTTCACGAATTACATCATCAACCCAGTTTATCCCGGGTTTTTAAGTTTCCATACAAAAAAGTTTTTAATTCTTTGTATTTCTTTATTGTTTCAGGTTCGAAAGAGGGGTTGTAAAGAAGTGCTGCCGGATGGGACAAAGGGAATATTTTTTTGTCATCTAATAATAATAGTTTGCCATTTATTTCTGTAAAACTCTTTCCTGATGCCAGCTGATCAGCATGAAATTTTGTTAACACCGTCCGCGTTGCATAATAACCTAAAGGCACGATTATTTCGGGATGAATAATCGAAATTTCTTCGTCCAGGAATTGGCTGCATGATTCGATCTCATCCATTTTTGGCTTACGGTTCTTCGGCAACAAGCATTTTACTAAATTAGTCATAAAGACCAACTCCCTGTCAATTCCGGCTGCATGTAATAATTTATTAAAAACCTGTCCGGAGGGGCCAACAAACATTCGATTTTGTGAATCTTCTTTTACTCCCGGAGAAAGCGCAACAAACATGATACGAGCATCAACATCCCCTTCACCTACAAGTGCATGCTTTCGTGTAACGGATAAACTGCATCTTTTACAAGCCCTAATCTGATAATTAAGCACCTCAAGTGACTCTTGTTTTTCAGATAGGCTAAGTTGTTTCATCTTTTGCTATTTGTATTACAGCATTACCGTTTACTTTCCCATGTTTAACCCGGATTAATGCTTCAGGCAAATTTTCAAATGGGAAAACCTCAATAGGTGCCTTAAGATTTATTTCATTTGCTAATTGTAAAAACTCAACGCAGTCTTTTCTGGTAATATGCGCTAAACTGATAACAGAACGTTCCTGCCATATAAGATTGTAGTCTTTAATTTCAATTGGTGTCATTGTTACCGGGCCCAATACAAGTCTACCCCCACCATCCAACTGTGATAATGCGTGAGAAACTAAATTGCCAACCGGCGGGAAAATGATACCACCATCCAACATTTCAGGAATCTTGTCGTCGTATCCTCCAACCCAATCAGCGCCTGTTTGTTTTGCCGTCATCCTGTTTTTTTCACTGCGGGTAATTACATATACATCAATATTCTTATGCTTAGCTACTTGCAGTACATAATTGGCAGTAGGTCCAAAACCGTAAAGTCCCAATTTATCTCCTGACTGCAACCCTGTTAAACGGAATGCACGATAGCCGGCAATACCCGGACACATAAGCGGTGCCATTTCTACAAACGATTGTGTTTTGCCAAGATGAAAAGCAAAATCAGCAGAGACAACACTAAATTCAGCATAACCACCATCTGCATCCCAGCCGGTGAAATGCGCATTCGGACACAAATTTTCTCTATCAGAAAGACAAAATTTACACTTGCCACAGGTACTGTTAAGCCAAGTTATTCCCACCCTGTCCCCGATATTGAAATTCGTTACCTGTTCCCCAATTTTATCCACGACACCAACAATCTCATGGCCTAAAATCAACGGTGACTTTTTAAGAGGCAGGTCACCTTCAGCTACATGAATATCGGTACGGCATACTCCACAGGCAATATTTCTTATTCTCAAATCACGAGCTCCCGGCTCAGGTTGGGGAACCTCCTTCAGTTCAAGCGGTAAGTTTTCAATTGGCGCTTGATTTTTAAGAATCCATGCTTTCATTTTAGCCTTAAATAATATAAATACTATGATAGTAATTTTCTATGATCGAATTAAACTCTTCACGATAAGTTTTCAGGGAAACAGGCAACTGATTCATAATATCACTGGCAATGAGACCATCTTCTCCTTTGTCTTTTGCTGCAAGGTCGCCTGCAAAACCATGCAGAAAAACACCCATACGCACAGCATCGTCAATCGAAAATCCAAGTCCGAACATAGCAGCGATAGTCCCGGTCAAAACATCGCCACTGCCGGCAGTTGCCATTCCCGGGTTGCCACTGAGGTTGATAAACACGCTTTTATCGGGATAACCGATCAATGAATGTGCCCCTTTCAATACAATCGTAGCATTGAGTTCCTGAGCTGTGTTTTGCAGGACATTGATTTTATTTTTTGAAATATTTTCAATGTTTTGTCCAACAATTCTTGCCATTTCGGCCAAATGCGGTGTTAAAATTGTAGGGGCTTCCCGTTTCTTAATGCATTCCCAATCATTGGCAACAGCGGTTATTCCATCTCCATCAACAAGCAATGGCTTTCTAATTTCAGCACTTAACTCTCTCACCAGGACTTGTGTTTCTATATTTAAAGATAATCCCGGCCCAATGACAACCATATCTACATTTTCGGAAAATTTTAAAAGCTGTTGTTTGTTTTTAAGACTGATACTGCCTGAAACAGTGCTTTTTTGTGGCACAAATACAATCTCGATCCCTTTATTCCCAATGAAAGCTGCCAAATTCGAGGGAGTTGCTAAATAGGAAAGGCCACCTCCGGCTTTTAGAAATGATAATGCAGCAAAATAGGGTGCACCCAGATAGTTGGATGATCCGGCAATGAATAGTACTTTTCCATAGCTTCCCTTGTGGGTATCTTTATCCCTTGCAGGAATGGGCTCAGGATCGTTAGTGGCTATTTTAAACTGATCAGAATTTTGCATAACAGGTGGGAAGGAAATATGTGTAACATACAATTTACCTACATGGTCAAATCCGGGGTAAAGCAAGTTTCCTATTTTTGGTAAACCAAAGGTGGTAGTATAATTTGCTTTCACCGCTGTACCCATTACCTGTCCGGTATCTCCATTTATCCCCGAAGGAATATCAATGCTGAAAACTGTCTTTCGGCTTGCATTAATCACGTTAATAACATCTTCATATTTACCTTTGACTTCCCGATCAAGGCCTGTTCCGAAAATGGCATCAATAATAGCATTGGATTTATTTATTGTTTCTAATGCTAATGAAACGTCTTGCAGGTCAATCACATTAATTTGCAATTTATTGACGATATCGAAATTTTGCTTTGCAGCGCCCTCGAATTTAGAGCGATCACCCAAAATAAAAACGGTTACTTTACCACCATTGGAATAAATTTTCCTTGTTACCACTAATCCGTCACCGCCATTATGGCCAACGCCACAAAAAGTTACGAATTTTTTATTTTTTATTCCAAACTCTTTCAAAATAGTAAAATAAGCAGCCTGACCGGCATTCTCCATGAGAATTTCCTGAGTAATACCATATTCTTCAATGGCCCGACGGTCTAAATTTCTCATTTCATTTACATGACTGATTTTCATAATATTTATATTTCTATGATTTTTCCGGCTCCCCCTTCGATATATTTTTCCGGATACAGAGATTTAATCTCTGCTATGTGTTGGGTGCAATGAGTAGGGCAGATCACTCCAAGGTCTTTAAACAATTCAAATTCATTGAATCCATGTAAACCGCCAATAATTGCATGAACCTTCCCAAATTGTGAGGCAGCTTTAAGAATATTTTTCATTTTTGGATGAGAACATCCTACAATTAGAACCAATCCTTTGTCTGTTTTGACTCCCATCGATTGTTCTATATGGTCAAGTTCACCAGTAGAAAAAATATTTTCATGAAGCTCTATAGGTTCATCCACATAGATTATTTCCTTTGCATTACGAATTCCTTTTAGCGAAATTGGGACATAAATTTTTACATTATTATTCTCATTAAGAAAAGCTGAAAGACCACCTACATGGTCAAAATGGGGATGAGAAATAAACACTTCATCAATTGACAACGGATCTATATCAAGTTTTTTCATATTTTCAAGAAGAATAGAACCGTTCGAACCGGTATCAAAAAGGATATTTCTGTTATGAGTTTCTACAAGACAGGAAAATCCCCAATCAGATTTAAGACCTGACAGGAATACGGTGTTGTCATAGAGGATTGTAATTTTCATTTTCATTTGTATTTAAACTACTTAAGACATTGAAGCTTTGTGTTTTCATTGAACATATTTGCTAAACTCATTCCTTAACCTGTTAATAGTTTAAAAGTGAATTAGGAATACCAACAATAACTTCATCCTCCAAAACCTCACCAAATTTGCGTGATTCGGGGCAACCGAATGAGATACAAATTTTATTTGTTTTGTATGTCTGTACAGCAATATTACCACAGATGGACATAAAAAAATATGGTGTTATCAATGGTTTTTCTTCAAAATATGCAGCATATAGAAGGATTAGTTGGGTGATTTTATCAGGTTTCACAAAAGCAATTGTTACATCCGGTTTTTCTGTGGAACCCAGAATAATATTCTTCACAGGATTGTTAATTATGGGTATTTCATTTAGTGCATCGAAAATAAACCTAAGGGGGATATTGGATTCTTCTGAAATTTGGGTAGCTAATTTTATATCATTTCGGTAAAAGCCAAAAGAACGTTGTGCCCCTAAGCAATCAATATCATCCTTGCGGATTATTAAAGGTGAATGCAAGGAGGAAACAGCTGCTTCACAAAATCTCATTGGTTTTTTTGGAGAATTGTAATCTTTAAAATGCAGGCTATTAATTTTAATGCTTGTTTGCTTTTCTCCAAGAAGTTTTTGTATTTGGTTCAGAAAGCTCATAATAACAGAATTTAGTATTCTATACCTTTTCGTGCTTCAATACCTTTCCTGTAGTAATGTTTAATCTCCTTCATTTCAGTTACCAAATCAGCTTTGTCGATAAGTTCCTGCGGAACATACCTGCCTGTAAGAACCAGTTCAACATGCTCAGGTTTATTTTTAATTATTTCAAGCAAATCTTTAATATCAATTAGTTTATAATATAAGGCAATATTCACCTCATCCATGATCACCAGATCATATTTGCCTTTTTGAATTATTTTACGCATTTCATCCAACCCTTTTCCGGCAGCTTTAATATCATCATCAGTCGGGGTATTAACAATAAAACAGCCCAAACCGTATTGTTTGACCGTTATGTTTTTCAGGTGTCGGGCAATTGCTATGTTTTCATTATACGATTTTCCTTTAACAAACTGGCCGATAAAAACTTTCATTCCTGCACCTACAGCCCTTAAAGCCAAGCCAAAGGCAGCAGTTGTTTTCCCCTTTCCATTGCCAGTATAAACTTGAATATAACCTTTCATTTAATTGATTTTGCTTGTTTTTATCCAATTTGCCTTTTTTATAAAAGAATTTCATGGGGCAAACTTGATACCATTTACATTCTTGTCCATGTTTTAAAATATTTTTGACCTCCTAAAGTGGTCAACCTATTTCAAGGAAACAAATCTAAAATTCGAAATATTTTTCCATTCTATCGAATGCTTTATTTATCATTTCTTCGGGAACACAGAAAGAAAGCCTGATATGATTTTCGCCGGTTGGCCCGAAAGCTATGCCCGGAGTTGTAGAAACCCTGGCCTTGCTTAGCAGATTTTTGCTAAAAGTAATTGAGTCGTTTCCCTGCTCTCCTAAAATTTTTGGAAACATCAAATATGAACCTTCCGGCTTATTATACTCAAAAACTGAATCTAATATATCCAATCTTTCACACATAAGATTCCTGGCTTTAAGATAATGCAACCTGAATTCTTCGACACAATCCTGACTACCTTTTAAGGCTGCAATTGCTGCATATTGCGAAGCTACGGGTGCACAAATAGCCAGGGGTATATGTGCTTTCTTAATCTGGGTTATAATTTTTTTATCAGCATGAAGATAACCTATACGCCAACCGGTCATTGCATAAGTTTTGGTAAACGTATAATTGGTTATTACATTTTTACTCAATTCAGAAATAGAAGCAATACTAAAGTGCTTACTATCATCAAACGTAAAGTACTCATATGCTTCGTCGGTGATAACAGTAAGATCGTGTTCCAAAGCAATTTTTCCCAAATCACGAAGTGTGTTTTCTGGAAAAACTGTTCCTGTCGGGTTATTTGGTGAGCAAAACATAATTGCTTTTGTCCTTGGTGTAATTGCTTTTTTTATTGCTTCAATATCCAAAGCAAAATTGTTTTCTTCAATCAAAGGAACTAAAACAGGTATGCCTGATGCAAGCTTTACCTGTGTTATATGGGTTGAATATGTTGGCGTAGGAAGGATTACTTCATCACCAGGGTCGATGGTTGACAAAACAGATGCGGCCAATCCTTCTATTGCTCCCACAGTCACAATTATTTGTGAAATATTGGCATCAATATTATTGTCCCTTTTGAGTTTTTTTACAATTTCTTTCCTTAATTCCGGTAACCCTTCACTTTGAGAATAACCCCCGGTCAATCCTTTACTGATAGCTTCAATAACTGCATCATTGATATGTTTGGGAGTTCCGGTTGTAGGTTTTGCCCACGACAAAAATGCTACATCATCATATTGTTTTGACAACCTTGTCATTTCGTGAATTGCCGATTTCCTGATTTGATTTACTCTGTTTGAAATATTCATGATTTTATTTTTTATGTGCCTTTATTACAACAAAACTACCTTTTTCATAACCAACCAATACATTTTGTATAGTATTTATTTCTTCAATTTTTCCGAAAACAGTTTGATAGGTATGATTAATTTTAATTAACCATATTTTTATTTTAATACCTGCATTGCTGGATCCGGATTTTGAATGGCTAAATTTCTTACTACCACAAAATCACCTGTGTCGGCTCCAATTATTTTTCCTATCACTTCACATTTTACCATGAAAAGGAAAAAAATATTTTTTGATTTTTCATTTATCAATCCTTCAAGATTACCTTGTCCTTTTGAAATAATTAAATCCGCTGTATTATAAATTTCCCTGAATTCGTCAGAAACTTTATCAATTAATGTTGAAGGAGCATCAGAACCATTTGAAATTACATGTGCTACATCATGCATTCCAACTGAAGTTGCTTCTGCAATTGTAACATCATTAAGTACCGGAGTTCCTCTTACAGCATAGAAAATATTCGGATGATCAATAGTTTCAATAAACAATTTATCTAACACAATTTCTCCTGCATTATCACCCAAATAAAGGATAGTTTTTGCTTTTTTAATTTCGTGAAAAAGAATATCAGAGTGATCAATTTTAAATTCGGATGATAAAACGTGATCGATCGTTCTATGAATATTATAATCAGGAGATGCTACAATATCAATAATATTTCCTGCAATTGATAATCGCAAAGCTTTATCAAACGGGTTTTCTGAAAATTCAACTTCCCTTTTAAACTCCGGATATAATTTCAACAAATATTTGTTAATGAATTCTTTTTCTTTTTTATGAGGATCATTGATATTGGTTGATTTTCTTATTAAACCATAAATATCGCTTGCTGCTTCAGGCGCTGATTTCATAAAACCAGAATTAGACATATAGTAGTAAAAATCTTTAACCAGCGAATTTTTTACATCCTCTGTTACTGAAATTTTTTTTATCCTATCCTCAAATGCCCTTGTATGACAAAATATGCACTGATAATTCATTATTTGTTTTTAGTTTATGGTTAATGATCAAATATATTCCCGTTTGTTTCAAGTGTTCCCTCCAGTTAGGCGGGCTTAAAGTTTTGTAGCTATTCGTTAACAAAGATAAAGTTACTATTTTAATTTATAAATCGCTGCTTTCAACAATAAATTGAAGTTGTTAACATGTTTTTTGTTTGATTTTTCTGCTGCTTGAAAAATCAACTGTAAAATATTTTAAAAAAAATTTGTCATTATTAAATTTTGTATTACTTTTGCGAGCGAATACTAACTAACATTATATGAAAATGCTTTCAGAAAGACAACAACAAATCATTGAAGAATCTATCAAAATCATTGATGAGAAAGGAATACAGGGGTTAACCATAAAAAATCTTTCAAAGGCTATTGGTATTTCTGAGCCGGGAATATACAGGCATTTTGAAAGCAAAACAGAAATCCTGCTGAGCATGCTGAATAATTTTAAAGAGATGGCGATTATGCTTTCTGAAATAATGGAAACCCTTGAAGTTTCAGCAATAGAAAAGATTAGGTTCATGTTTTCGAAGATGCTTGAACTGTTTTCAGAAACCCCTTCAATGGTTTCAGTTATATTTTCAGAAGAAATTTTTAAGAATGAAGAAGTCTTGAAAATAAAAATAGTTGAAATTTTATCTCTGCATGGACAAACCCTGGAAAATATTATTTCGAAAGGGCAATCAGAAAAGAATATAAGGGAAGATATTGATGAAAAAAGCCTTGCTTTATTGGCAATGGGTTCATTAAGGCTGCTTGTAAAAAAATGGGATATGAACAATCACAATTTTAATTTAAGCAGAGAAGGTAATAAGCTGATAGCTGTATTGAGTAAAGTTTTGAGTGCCTGAAGTTAAAATGCTGAAAAAGTTACGGGTTACAGGTTGCGGGTTGCAGGTTGCGGGTTGCAGGTTTCAGGTTAATTTTTTTAAGAAATTATGTCAAATTACAAAGATTTAGAGATTTATCAATTAGCCTATAAATTGGCTTTTGAAATACATGATATGACTATGCAATTGCCAAAGTATGAATTGTATGAGCAAGGCAGCCAGATCAGGAGGTCGTCAAAAAGTATTAAAGATACGATAGCGGAGGGGTATGGCAGAAGAAGATACAAGATAGAATTCATAAGATATTTAGTTTTTGCCCATTCTTCATGTGATGAAACTATATCTCAATTAAATATGATAAGTGATATTCATTTCTCCAAAAATCCACTAAAAGATTTGATTGGTAAATATGAACTTTTAGGTAAAAAAATTAATAAATTCATTCAATATGTTGAAAATAATTGGAAATGACCCGCAACCTGCAACCTGCAACGCAGTTGTATAGTGGCTTGCCTAGGATAAGAATATAAATTTAAGTATTAATATGTACTGTAATTTAACCTTGCTGTCGTAAACATGTCATTTCAAATAAAATGACTAACCCGGCAGCTTTTTTTAGAGATAAAAACTTAGTGAATATTAACTAACAGGTAAAAAATGGAAAAAATACTTAAAAAACTACTCAAAGCTCCATGGATAACGCTGGCTGTTACAATCTTGATCAGCGCTATGTTTTTTATGGTAATGAAGGATAACTCCAGGATGGAAACAGACCTTGATAAGTATATGCCTCAGGATCATCCGGCTTTTGTCTATAGCGACCAGGCCGAAGAGTGGTTTGGGATAAACGATGGAATTATTGTGGCCATCGAAAATCAAAACGGTATATTTAATACGGCAACCCTGGATACCTTAAAGCAGCTAACCAGAAGGTTGCAAAAGATGCCGCAGATTGAAAAAGCAGATGTTACATCATTATATACTGCCGATAACATTATTGGTACTGAAGAGGGTATGGACGTAAAAGCTTTTTTTAAACGTGTACCTAAGTCTGAAGAAAAACTAAATGAACTAAAGCATAATGTTGAAAATAACGAAATGACTTTTGGTCGTTTAGTTTCATTTGATGAAACCGTAACAGTGATAATTGCAGAAATTAAAGATGATGTTTTTACTCAGGAATTTTATGAGGAAATACTTGAACTGGCAGCTTCATTCCAAACCGATGATATTAAGATACATGTAGCTGGCCGTCCAATTGTGGAAGGCACAATGGCCCTTCTTGGCCCTGCCGACATGAAAAAGATGGTACCGATTGTACTGCTTGTCATAACCATTGTCTTATTTATTATGCTCCGAAGTATAAAAAGCACCTTATTGACCATGCTGGTTGTTTTCTTTTCAACTGTCTGGGCTTTTGGCCTTATGGCTCTGGTTGACATCCCTATATATGCCGTTTCCACTATGATCCCGGTCATGCTTATTGCCATAGGGGTTGCCGACGGTATTCACTTGTATAGCCATTTGCAGTTGTTTCAACGCAAAAACCCTGATGCCGGGAAAAAGGAAGCAGTTAACGATATGATAATAAACATGTGGAGCCCGGTGGTAATGACCTCCATAACAACCGCGGTCGGTTTTATCTCCTTACTCACATCGCAGGTTTATCCTATTAAATACTTCGGGATTTTTACCGCGTTTGGAGTATTAGCGGCCATGTTGTTTTCTCTGACCCTGATACCGGCCGGAATTATGATTTTCGGCCTGCCAAAGGTTAAAAAGGTAAAAATAAAGCAAACAAATGATAAGCCTGGCTTTGCTGATAAATTTGCTTCCCGGGTTGTGAAACGGAAAAGTATTTCCATCATTGCTACCGCTGTAATCATAGTTCTTTCAATCATAGGTATGCAGAAAATATGGATCAACTCAAGTTTCCTCGATAAATTTGAAAAGGATAGTGAAATAGTTTTGACGGATAAGTTTATCAACGAACATTTTGGAGGTACAACCACTCTCAATCTTGTTTTGGATGCCGGGGAAGAAAACAAAGATCTCTTCAAGGAGCCCGAAGTGTTGAAGTTGGTCGATAAAATGCAAAAAACAGTTGTACATGACCTGGATGTTGTTGGGAATTCATTTTCACTTACTGATTATGTAAACCGGATGAATAAAGTAATGAATGCCGACAACGAAGAGTTTAACACCATTCCCGGCAGTAAAGATATGGTCGCTCAATACCTGTTGCTTTACGAAATGTCGGGCGATCCGGAAAACCTGAATAAGGTTGTTGACTATGACTACTCAAAACTGAATGTGAATTTCCAGCTTAAAAGTGATAATTCCAAAGCTATTAATTCAGCATTGGCGGTAATAAACAGCTTTGAAGATGATTTTAATGAACAAGGTATTACGATCAACTATGCAGGCAGTGGTTACAAGGGGCTGGTTTTTACCAACCTGATCCTCGAAGGGCAGATCATGAGCCTGATCCTGTCGTTGATCATTGTAATTATTCTATTGGGAATTATGTTCAAAAACTTCAAGATAGGATTAATCGGGGCTATACCTATTGTTGTTACAGCCCTCATCAGTTTCGGGGTCATGGGATTTTTGGATATTCCATTAAGTACAACAACAGCATTGCTTTCAAGTATCGCCATAGGTATCGGAATTGATTACGCAGTACATTTCATTGAGCAATATAGAATGAACGCGATAAAAACAGGGAATAAGCAACTAACTGCCCAAAAAACCATGGCACATTCAGGAAGGGCGATCAGCTTTAATGCGATTGTGGTCATTGCCGGCTTTTTAGTACTGCTGTTTTCAGTGTTTCCACCAAACCGGGAACTTGGTGCCCTGGTATCACTGAATATGTTTACAAGCTTTTTAGGAACGCTAACAATTATGCTTGTTCT
>JAGLWB010000093.1 GCA_023133655.1 Bacteroidales bacterium | reverse complement strand
GTAGCCGGTAGCCGGTAGCCGGTAGTTAGAAAATTTCCATAAATTTGCGTTATCCTGAAACCAAAATATAGCCTTTGAAACCGATTAAGCAGCTTGCCGGCCAGACAGCCATTTACGGCCTGGGAACAATTGTTCCACGCTTGCTTAATTACCTGCTTCTTACACCTTTTTATACGCGGATTTTTGAGCTGGGAGAATATGGTGTTATTACCGAACTATATGCGTATGTCGCGTTTCTAATGGTTTTACTCACCTACGGCATGGAAACAGCATTTTTCCGTTTTGCAGAAAAGGAAAAACAACCGGGAAAGGCTTACAGCACTGCCTTGTTATCATTGCTTACCACTACACTCCTGTTCATTTTTTTAATACTCCTTTTTACACAACCTGTAGCTAATGTAATTAACTATCCGGCCAACAAGGAATATATTGTTTTGTTTTCTTTTATTGTTGGCCTCGATGCGTTTACTGCTATTCCTTTTGCCCTTTTACGCCAACAAAACAAAGCATTTCGATTTGCCGGCATTAAAATCATTAATGTTTTAGTAAATATTGGGGCCAATGTATTCTTTCTGATTATTTGCCCCAGGTTGATCGAACAGAACCCGGAGTCGTTGGTTCGTTTTATCTATAATGAAGATATTGGTATTGGTTATGCCTTCATTTCAAATTTAATAGCCAGTGTTGTATCCCTATTGCTCCTGTTTCCGGAGATATTCAGGGTAAGGTTATTTTTTGACCGGATACTCTTTAGACGTATGCTGGTCTATGCTCTTCCATTGCTGGTTGTTGGTTTAGCGGGTATGGTTAATGAGGTATCGGATAAAATTTTATTGAAATTTTTGATTTCGATTCCCCCGGGAACAGTTGATGCAGCATCTTATGCCCTGGAACAGGTTGGTATATATGGTGCAAACTTCAAATTAGCGGTTTTGATGACCCTGTTTATTCAGATGTTCCGGTATGCGGCCGATCCTTTTTTCTTTGCTCAGGCGAACAAAGAAAACCCGCAACAGGTGTATGCTGATGTTATGAAGTATTTTGTGATATTTTGTTTTTTCATTTTCCTTGGCGTTACATTATACATCGATCTGTTTAAATTTTTCATCGGCCCTGATTTTCGAACTGGATTATATATTGTTCCTGTTGTTTTAATGGCCAATTTATTTCTTGGGGTGTTTTATAACCTTTCTGTTTGGTATAAATTAAACGACCTCACGCGGTACGGGGCGTATCTGGCAATCATGGGTGCAATTATTACCATTGTTTTTAATGTGGTATTGGTTCCGGTATTTGGTTTTTTAGGTTCCGCCTGGGCCCATTTTGCCTGCTATTTTTCAATGATGATCGTATCCTATTTCCTTGGAAGAAAATTTTATCCGGTAAAATATAATCTTAAACGCATTTTAGGATATCTCTCGTTAACAATGCTCCTGTTTTTAATAAGTAAAACAATTACTATCGGGGATATCTATTCAAGATTAGGTTTAAACACGGTTTTAATTTTAATTTTTGTGATGGTGGTCTATTTCTTTGAGAAGAAAAAAGTGCGAGTGAAGAATGTTGATGGGGAAATTTGAAAATTTGGAAAGACGAAGAGGGTTGAGGTTTAGTTCTCTGTGCTTGCCCCAGAGTAATACCATTTATTTTACTACTTTTGCATGCTTTTTAAAGGTATAATTAAATGAAGATCAAACTCGTTAATAAATCAAAGCATTTATCTCCGGAATATGAAACAGATACTTCTGCCGGAATGGACCTGCGGGCAAATCTTGATGAGCCTGTTGTTTTAAAACCATTGCAACGGACGATGATCCCAACCGGTCTTTTTTTGGAAATCCCGGTTGGTTACGAAGCCCAGGTTCGCCCCAGGAGCGGCTTAGCCCTTAAAAAAGGGATAACGGTTTTGAACACACCCGGAACCATTGATGCCGACTACCGTGGAGAGGTAAGGGTGATCCTGATTAATCTTTCCGACGAGGAATTTATTATCAATGACGGAGAAAGGATTGCACAAATGATCATTTCCTCTCATGAAAAAGCAGAATGGGTGGAAGTAACGTCGCTGATTGAAACAAAGAGAGGTGCTGGCGGATTTGGCCATACCGGGTCTAACTAAGAATGGAAAAACAGAGAATGAAGAAGTTTAAAAATAGTTTATTTCTTTTTTTATTGATGGCAACGGTCTTGGCCTGTAAAACAAAAAAAGAAACCATCCCCTTTTCACCGGGAGCTGTTGAGAGGTATAAAACCCCTGAGGAAGAAAAAAGGGCGAATAAAAGCCTGATTTATGATGCAAAGAAGGCAGAAATTCTTGGCGACCTCAATAAAGCGGAGGAATTATTTAAAAAGGTCCTGGAAAAAACCCCCAACAGCGATGTTGCCTATTACGAACTGGCAAATATTTATTATAGATACAATGATTACGAAGACGCTCTTATTTATGCCGGGAAAGCAGCATCGATAGATCCCGGGAATATATGGTATCAACAATTACTGGCAGACCTGTTTCAAAAAAACAGCCAGTACGATAATGCCACAAAAGTTTTTGCCAGCCTTGTAAAAGCCAAGCCGGAAAACCTCGATTATCGCTATCAGCTCGCCATTGCCTATATTTATTCCGGCGAATATCAGCAGGCTATTAAAGAGTATAATTTGATTGAGGAGATGATAGGGATTACAGAAGAGGTCAGTATTCAAAAACAGAAGTTATATATTCAGTTGAAAAAGGTTGATAAAGCTGCAGGGGAAATTAAACAATTGATAGAAGCACAACCCAACAAGAACAAATATTATGCTATTCTGGCAGAATTGTATATGTCGCAAAATGAGCCGGAGAAAGCCCTGGAAGTTTATAAAACGATAGCTGATAAATTTCCCAACGATCCCTATATCCATATTTCTTTGTCAGATTATTACCGAAAGACCGGGGATAAAGAAAAATCATTTGAAGAGCTTAAATTGGGATTTGGAAACCCACGTCTGGAGATAGATTCCAAGATACAAATCCTTTTATCATATTATACGGTCAACGAGATATACAAAGAATTGAAAGATCAGGCTATAACACTGGCCACTATACTTGTTGAAAGTCACCCCACCGATCCAAAATCGCATTCAATGTATGCCGATTTTCTTGTCCGCGACGGAAGGTATGAGGAAGCCAGAGATGAATTTCGTAAAGTGCTGGAACTCGATAGTAGCAGATTTTTAATCTGGGAAAACTTATTGCGCGTTGAAGCAGAAATCGGTGATTTTGAGGCTATGTTGGAGGAAAGCATCCAGGCCCTGGAGCTCTATCCTGAACAGCCCCTGGTGTATCTGTTTAACGGAGTGGCGAATTATCAGTTAAAAAATTATGATGAGGCTGTTAAATCATTTAATAGAGGATTATCGGTTGTGGTTGAAAATGATATGTTGAAATCCCAGTTTTATGCATATCTGGGAGATGTTTATAACCAGTTGCATGACGATGCTGCCTCCGATGCCGCCTATGAAATGGTTCTGGTACTGGATCCGGATAACTCGTATGTACTGAATAACTTTGCATATTATCTTTCACTTAGGAAAGAGAAACTGGAAAAAGCCGCCATTATGGCTCAAAAAGCCAGCCGGCTTGACCCGGAAAATTCCGCCAACCTCGATACATACGGATGGGTATTATATCAACTGGAACAGTACAATGATGCCAAAGTCTGGATTAAAAAAGCCCTGAAACATGGAGGTTCTTCCAGTGCGGTCATTTTGGAACACTATGGAGATGTTCTTTATAAACTGGGTGAAACAGATGAGGCACTTATTTATTGGAAAAAAGCAAAAGTTGCAGGTGATGGATCAGAATTTCTGGATAAGAAAGTACAAGATGGAAATTTCTACGAATAAAAGCTAACAGAGGGGTGACAGGAAGAAAAAACATATGGAAACCAGAAAGAAAATCATTCTTTTATTTTGTACTGTACATACTTCCCCTTTTTTTATTTTTTTCCTGTTCAACTTCAAAAAAGGTTATTAAAGAACCCATTAAAGCAGAGGGGCCGGAATACCTTTTTAATCAACTCAAAAAGAACGAATTACAATACAATTGGTTTTCTGTTAAGTTTTCGGCTGATTATATTTATAATAAAAAGAAAACATCTTTTAGCGGGCACTTAAGAATTAGAAAAGACAGCGCTATTTGGATATCTATTTCTCCCACATTGGGGATCGAGATGATACGCATGTTGATTACACCCGATTCTGTTAAAATGGTCAACAGAATAGAGAAGACCTGTTTTATTAGTGAGTTTAGCTATTTCAACCAATTTTTAAATAATGCACTGGATTTTGATATGATGCAGGCATTTATAACCGGAAACGATTTTGCTTTTTACGAAAACGGAAAGTTCAGGGCGAGTGTTGAAAACAATCAATATAAACTGATAACTACAGGAAGAAATAAATTAAAGAAGTATGTGAAAGAACAAGAAGAGGAAATTATTATTCCAATTCAAAATATTTGGCTTGACCCGGATAATTTTAAGATATTCAAAGTCGTTATCAAAGAGATCGTGGTGGATAATCGAAAATTTGAAGCAACCTATTCTGACTTTAAACCTTTAGAAAATCAGTTATTTCCATCAAGTTTGGATTATGAAATTCAGGCTGCAGAAAAAAAAATATCCCTGTATGTTAAATATTCCAGGGTTGTTATTGATAAACCGTTTAATTTTCCGTTTAAAGTGTCGGATAAATACCAACGGGTTTATTAAACCGTTTAATACTTTGTTCGTGTGACAAACCAAACACCCTTTCATAAATATTATTTTAAACCGGCTTTTGCTATTGCTTTTTTGATTTTTTCATGGAGTTTGATTTTTTCTCAGGAAAAGAAGGTTTCATTGCAAAAGAAAAAGGAGAAGCTTGAACAAGAAATAGAATATACCAATAAATTACTCACGGAGACCAAGAGTAGCAAACAAACGTCGTTGAATGAACTGGTAATACTGGATAATAAGATCCAAAAAAAAGAAGACCTTATTACAACCATGCAAGCAAGTATACAGTACATTGACGGCAAAATTGATGGTATTGATAATGAAATTGACGAGCTTAGCCGCGAGCTTGAAAAGTTAAAAGAGGATTATGCCAAAATGATCTGCTCGGCGTATAAAAACAGAAACGCCTATGACCGGTTAATGTTTGTTTTTTCTTCGGAGGATTTTAATCAGGCCTATCAGCGATCTAAATATTTCCAGCAATACAACCGTCACCGGAAAGCCAAATCAGAAATGATTATCAGTACCAGGAAGGAGTTGAAAGTAAAAATTTTAGACCTGGCAAACCAAAAAAGTGAGAAAAACTCATTACTTACGCAAGTTATTTCCGAAAAACAAAATTTAGACAATGCCAAAAGGCAAAAAAATGTTACGGTTGAGAAACTTGGGGAAAAAGAACGGGATTTAAAAAAGGCCATAAAAGAAAAAGAACGAGCCGCCCGCCGCTTTCAGCATGAGATTGAAGCCATTATTGCAGAAGAGATCAGAAAAGCAGCAGAAGCAGCAAATAAAGCCGGCATAACCAGCACAGGAAAAAGTTTTTCGCTTACGCCAGAGGAACTTGTGTTGTCAAATTCTTTTGCTGCCAATAAAGGAAAATTGCCCTGGCCAACCGAACGGGGGATTGTTTCAGGCAGTTATGGAGAACACGCTCACCCGGTACTGAAAGGGATTAAGGTCAAAAACAACGGTATCAATATTATAACAAACTCCGGCTCTACCTCGCGTGCTGTTTTTGATGGCGAGGTAACCAGGGTAATATCTGTTCCTGGATACAACAATGTTGTAATTATTCGCCATGGTGAGTACTTAACTGTTTATTCGAACATGGATAAGGTGGTGGTAAAAAAGGGAGATAAGGTAAAAACCAAACAAACCATTGGTGTTGTTCATACTGATGACGACACTGCAAAAACAGAACTACATTTTGAAATGTGGAAAGGAAAAGAATTGATGAATCCCGTTTTTTGGATTGCAAAAGTTAAGTAGCCATGGGGGGTACGATGAATAGAATCTCTTAGAAGAGAAACACTGATTGATATATATTTGTATATTTGTAAAACAAAACAAATTTAAACGCCATGATAATGACTTTAGCAATTCTTATAGGTATGTTTGGCCACTGGGAAATACTGGTAATTGTTCTCATAGTTCTTCTTCTTTTTGGTGGAAGAAAAATACCCGAAATGATGAAAGGAATGGGAAAGGGAATCAGGAGTTTCAAAAAGGGTATGAGTGGCGAAGATGACGAAGAAACAAAAGATAAAGAGCTGCCGGATAAAAAAGAATAGGAATAAATCAGATGCCGGAGGCATCGCATGTTTATAGAAAAAATGACGTAAGGAAAATACGACCCCAGCCGGGGTCGTATACAATCATAAACATCCTGTTTGCTATAAATATACAAACCCGGAGGGTTTTAAAAAAATTATCACAAACACGTATATGCAAATTTACATCCAAACGATTTTTGCTTAAAAATAAACGAATTACCCGGTTGACCCGAGTTGTTCCAGGGGATAATGACATTGATTCATCCCTTTTAGTCAAAAACCTCCACAACAAAATCATCGATGTAAATATTCTCTTTTCCTTTATACCAGACATAAACCTTCATATTATCATCTTTTGCCCGTACCTCTGGTGTAAGGTAATCCATTGTAATTTTATTCCATGAGCCATACGAAAGGTTAACCCTGTTGAGTTTGACAGCGCGGTATTTATACGTTTTGTTTTTGTGATGGAAGGTAACAACCAGCGAGGGTAACTCGCCCTGATGGCTATGTGGAATGTATATATATACCGTTGCCCGAATCCATGCATGGTCGTTTTGGGTTAGCTCGTTGAATTTGATATCCAGTCCGGGAGAAAACGGAACAGCATTATTCAGTATGAATGACCCTTTTCCCGAACGACTTATCAAATTGGTGGTATCATCATCATCAAATGAATAATAACAAATGCGGGAATGTTTATAATCCTTTTCATTTTCCAGAAATTCAATTGCACCTGTAGATCTTTCAACAAGAAGTAATTTTTTATCATTTTCTGTTACTGAGGTTTTGCCGAAGATGGTGAAATAATATTGCCGGGTCATTCTCTCTTTGCTCAAAATACCGTGCTCAAACTGCCAGGTTTGAAATAAATTCAGAAAAACAAAAAACAAGCCAGCTCCTCCGACCAGGATAACACTTACATTCCTTTTTTTTGTTAGATGGTTAATGAAATACCCCATTGGTATGGCAAGTAATGTATAAGCCGGCACCAACGACCGCGAACTGAAACTCCCTCCGGCATACCACCAGCAACTCCAGCTGGAAATAGCCCATAAGCTGACTAAAAAGAAAATCAAAATGGTGTAGAAGATATGTTTGTTTGTTTTGTATAAATAATAAAACCCGATCATTGAAAAGGCCATAACCGGGGTATAGATAAACCATCCTTTCCTAAAGCTGAATAAAAAATTAAGGGTATATGGAGCTAAAAAGTTAAATCCTTCACCGGGGTTTGTGTATGAATAAAACAAATACTGGCCCGTTATCAATTTCCAGTAGATCAATTGAGGGATGCCAACAATGAAGATAAGAAGAATAACTAAAACTACATGAACAAGATGTCTATTCATAAGTGAAAGTTTCTTTTTCAGCGATTCTTTATCCTTGAAGTTCCACAAAACAGGTATTAGTATGCAGATCACCTCTAAAGGCCGGATTAGAATGATCAGGCCACATACAATCCCGATAATTGCCGCATATTTTATTTGGGGTTGTTTGTGCCACCTGATGGTATACCAAATCAATATGGCATAAAGAGTAAACAGGAAATTATGCGATAACAGGGTACCATCAAAAGTGATTAACTGAAAATAGTTTGTCCCTAAAACAATTAGTATAATTAGTAATGCAGCAATCGTTTCGTGGAAAAAACGTAGCAGGACTTTTCTCAAATACAGAAGGCCTATGACGGCATATATTAGTCCACCGGCAGCCACAATGTATTGGTAGGGAAGTGACAAACCATCAGCGGGATATCCAAGCGGAGCGGCCAGCAGATGGCCAAGGAAAAAGAAAGGAGCATATAATATAGCCGGCCCCATGGTATATTTGATTACCCAGTTTCCATTTGGCAAATTAACGGCCTGATAAAGTGTTGCTGTTGATTCGTATTTATCGATCAGTTCCGTCAACCAGCCCTGATTTATTAACCCCAGGTCGTGATAAATAAAATGTGAAGGGAGGTATAAGTAATACCCGAATACATCCCACGATAAAACATTTTCAGGGAGAATGATAAACCTGAAGCCTACGATTAGTATGCTTAAGGCGATAACGGTATATATAGACAGGTTAGATTTTTTGATAATTTTTTAAAGTTTTTGATTCATTTTTCGTTTTCATTCAATTCACACGCAAGCAAAGATATAAAATTGGGGCATAATTAAGGGCTTTCTCCATATTAGGTGGGTACCAATGACAACTATTTTCTAGAGGTAGTCGGATGTTGGAATTGATTTTTTAGGCCGAATTGTTTCTTAACAATCCCGATAGGGATTACATATTGGTAGAAATAAAATTCGTTGTTAACATCAAGTGCCGTTAGGTACGAAATAAGGTGTATAATTTTTTTTCAACAGCTATGCTAATATAAAAATCTGTTTTAAACCGTGAAAACGCCATGTATTTGTATGTATTTGCCATATTATTTAACATTACGTTCCTACGGAACTTCAACCCTTATTACTGTTTGTATTTCTACCAATATTTTGTTCCTAGCGGAACAGAGCAGGTGTGCTATTGTTTATTGCAAAATCAACGCCAAATGATCTTTTTGTATTTTTGCAAAAGTTTAGCACCATTTATTGCCTCCGCATATACCATTTTGGCATTTTTGTTGTTATGTTTTTTAGAACAGTATTGTTAACTGTCAAAAAGGGTTGTGGTTTAAAAGGTAAAAACGGTTAATAGTGTGGAAAAACTTAAAAATTCGAAAATGAATAAGAAGTTACTTTTTTTTGCAATTAATATATTTCTGATAGCTCAATTAAGTGGAATTAACTCGGAAGAATATCCATCATTCTTGTTGCTTGGAGATACCACAAAAACAGATTCAGGAAATGACAACGATGACACATTGCGTGTAAAAATTGTTCCTCCCATTCAAACCGAATCGGACACTGAGGGGTTGGTCAAGGACTCTCCTGTTGTTCAAATGCTCGACAGCCTGGCTCATATCAAGTATTTCAAGGATTATTATTTTACAACAGACACCTCCTTCCTAAATGTGTATAAATTTCCTTTTGATGAGGTGCCTGGTTATCCGGATTCAGTTTACAGAGCCCGTATTGATGCATTAGACAAAATCACTCCCATCGATCTTGCCTTTAATCCCGATGTGAAGAAATTCATTTCTATTTATGCCGTAAAAAAGAGAAGCCTAACTTCCAAAATGCTGGGACTTTCTGAGGTATATTTCCCTTTGTTTGAAGAACAACTCGATCGTTTTAATCTCCCATTGGAGCTTAAATACCTCGCTATTGTTGAGTCGGCATTGAACCCCACCGCCGGCTCCCGCGCCGGCGCAAAAGGCCTGTGGCAGTTTATGTATGGTACAGGAAAAGCTTACGGGTTGAAGGTTTCGTCGTATGTTGATGATCGCTTTGATCCATACAAATCAACCATTGCCGCGTGTGAGCATCTTGGCGATCTGTTTGATATTTATGAAGACTGGCTATTGGTGATGGCTGCCTATAATTCAGGTGCCGGAAATGTTAATAAGGCTATCCGCAGGTCGGGCAACGTAAGGAATTACTGGGCAATACAACCTTTTCTTCCAAGAGAAACCCGTAGTTATGTTCCGGCTTTTATTGCCGTACTTTATATTATGAATTATGCAGGTGAGCATAATCTATATCCTGTTGACCCCGGTATTCTTTACAACGGAATCGATACTATTACTGTGAAGGACATTTTATCATTTGATCAGGTTTCTGAAATGTTAAATGTCCCGATGGATGACTTGAATTTTTTAAATCCTTCCTATAAACTTGGTGTTTTACCATCAACGGATGGAAAGCAATATGTTTTGCGCCTGCCCAAAGAGTATATTGGCGATTTTATTAATAATGAACAGATTTTGTATAATTATAAAACAAAAAAAGGTGTTGAACGGGAAAAATTATTGGCTGAGGTAAAAAAAGCACGAGAACGAAAATATCATGTTGTTCGCAATGGAGAAAACCTGGGCCTCATTGCGCAGCGTTACCGGTGTAGGGTTAGCGACCTGAAACGGTGGAATGGCTTACGAAGAACAACAATTTATCCGGGACAGCGCCTTATTGTTTATACTCCTTCAGGTACGTCTACGGCAGCAATTGTGAGTAAGCCCCACAAAACAGGTGGCACAGAGAATGTTCATGTTGTAAAATCAGGAGAGACCCTCGGGGTGATTTCTAAATGGTATGGTTGCTCGGTCAATGAGCTGAAAAGATGGAATAACCTTAACAAGTCAACCATTCATCCTAATCAAAAGCTCTATGTGAAAAACCCGGCATTAGCACAATCGGGGTCGTCAAATAGTACAGTAACGACAACAGAAAAAGGGTATATTTATCATACGGTTAGAAAAGGTGAAACACTCTGGGATATTGCTAATTTGTATAATGGGGTTACCGTTAGTAAGATCAAATCGTTGAATAATATCACAAACGTGAAACGTATTCAACCGGGCCAAAAAATCAAAATATCGAAAACAGGTTAATAATGCGAATTAAGGGTTAAAAAACATAAATAAATATCAGTACGTTATATTTCTGTTTCATGTTTCAAGTTACGGGTTTCATGTTTTTGTCCTGCAACCTGTAACTCGAAACCCGTACCAATAATGATGATTGGTACGTAGAAAATTTTCTATACGATTCAACTCCTGATTGATATTTATATCAATAAGAATAATTTTTCGGTTTTTTGTTATTATGAAGATGAAAGACAAGAAACCATAGTATAAAGGCAAAAACAAATGAAACCAACAAAGATTACCCAAAGTGTTTATTTAATCGTTGTCCTATCGTTTTTCATTCAGTCCTGTTCTGTAGACGAAAAAAAAAGATCAGCATTTGATTCATCGGGGGGAACGCTGGAGTTGCTTGTGGTAACGGATAATTCGGAGCAATGGAACAGCCCTGTTGGCGATTCTATCCGGGCTTTTTTTGGCCAGATTCGGACAACCATGCCCCAGGCCGAACCACGATTTACCATGGCCAACCTGGAAAAAAACGGCTTGTCGAAGATGTTCAAACCACATCATAATATTTTAATCATAACGTTCGACAGGAACCGAGATGAGCCATTAATTGAAACAAAAAGAGACCTCTGGGCAAAACCCCAACGTGTTATAAAAATGACAATTCCTTCAGAGGAATCGTTTTTTCAGGAGTTTAGTAAATACAAAGAGTCGTTTATGCAGATGTATATGAGGGTGGAGCTGGAACGCACAACCAAAACCCATATAACAGCATTGGAACGGTCAATAAGTAATAAGCTGGTCAAAGATTACCAACTATCTCTTGTTGTTCCGGCAGGCTTTAAAATTGCAGTACAACAGAAAAATTTTGTGTGGATTCGTCGCGAAGCCCAATACTTCAGTCAGGGGATTATCGTCTATTTTGAGGACTATTTAGACACCAACCAGTTTAATCCGGATTATATTCTCAAATTACGAAATTCAACGGTTGAAAAATATATTCCTGGACCAAAGAAAGGCTCGTATATGTCAACATCTGTTTCCGTAATTGAACCAACATATGAAAGGATAGATTTTAATGGGCAGTTTGCAGTTGAAACAAGGGGTTTATGGGAAACAAAAGGAGATTTTATGGGAGGCCCGTTCGTTAGTTACACAATGGTTGATGACGCTCGAAACCGGGTCGTTACCATTGAGGGATATGTTTATTATCCAAACAAGAAAAAATCCATTCTGCTTCATCAGGTTGATGCCATTTGTCATTCGATAAAGTTTGATGATTAGTAGCCCTGTAACTTTTTCACGATTTATGGATTGCGAAAATTAAAAACTATTATTTTTGCACCCTGTTTTTATTAACTAAATTAAAATTTTTATGAAAAAGATTACTTTATTGTTAGGAATGTTCTTAATTGTAGGTGCTTTGTTGGCTCAAGACGGGGAAGCACCCCTTTCTAAGGGAGAGCGTCAATTAAACTTTGGCCTTGGTTTTAATGATTGGGGATTACCGGTTTATGTAGGAATGGATTTTGCTGTTCATGATGATGTTACAGTTGGGCCCATGATCAACACTGTAATTGGAGGTCATGATACCTACCTTGGAATAGCAGGTAGGGGGGATTATCATTTTAACCGGATTATTGGTATTCCAAGTGAATTTGATTTTTATGCAGGTGCTAATGTAGGATTCAGGATGTGGCTTGATAAAGATAATAATTCATCTAATCTGAGCTTTGGAATACAGGTTGGCGGCCGTTGGTACTGGAGCGACAAATGGGGTTTGAACCTTGAATTTGGCGGCGGAACAGGATTCGGCACGAGCCTTGGAGTAAGCATGAAATTATAAATCACCCTTAAAGCTTTCCTAGCTCAATCATGAGTTCGCGATAAGTAATAGGCTTGGTAATGATATTCCTCTCTTTGTCGAGCAAAAACATGGTTGGTGTGGCGTAGATATTATAGTCAACAGCTGCCTGGCTGTTCCAGCCTTTGTAATCAGAGCAGTTGATCCAGGGATAGGTCCCTTCTTCAACAGCTTTTAAATGGTCTTCCTGGTTGTTATCGAGAGAAATGGCAATTATTTCAAGGCCGAGGTCATTATTTGAATAAATATCCGTTAACCGCGGAAGTAATTGTATGCAATGAGGGCACCAGCTTGCCCAAAAGACCAATAATAAATACTCCGAGCTTCTATTATTTAAGGTAACGGAGTTTTGATTGATATCGACCATGTTTATTGCCGGTGCAGGTTTCCCGACAGAGAGGTTCTGATAATTCTCCAGGCGTTTTTGTACCTCCGTGCTGAGATTCTCATTTTTACAATTTTCTTCCTGAGCATAATTATTGGCAATATGATCCAGTACCTTGTCGAAATGATATCGCTCAAAACCTTTTATCAGGTATTCAAGGATGAAACCATAGATAATATCGTTATCCAGGGCTGCCCACTGAATGACATCAACCGCGTCCATAAACGATTCTTCAAGCTCTGTTTGGCTGAAACTTCTGTCGCCATAAAGTGATAAATATTCCATAACAAGATTAGGATAAACCGTGCTGCGCAATAAAGAAGTATCGTTTAGTGGTATCTCATCCCAGAAATGATCCTTTAGGTATTCAATTCTCTCTTTTTCAATAAGATCAGCAGAAAGAAAAGGACGTTGTTGGGTTGTAATGACACGCGAAACATATGTCCCGGAGTATTGTTCGGAGATACTGTCGATGTAATTACGTCTGTTTTGCTGAATATCATGATACCTGACACGAATTTCTTTATATAAGGGATCATCCTTTGGATAATATTCAACCATTGGCCCCAGAAGATCTTGTTTTAACTGATTGTTTTTTATAAAGGATAAAAAGTCGTAGTAAATTTTATTTTCCTGAGAGGTGATAATATGAAGGCTGTCAAATGGATTTTCGTAATCAGTTGAAAAGACAATATTTTCATGGTTGTATATCAAATCGATATAACGATCTTTTATCAATATAACCCGGTAATAACCACCTGTTTTTGAGCTGTTCATTTCAAATTCAAAAACACCATCCTGGCTGATAATCAGAGAATCAACGACAGGGGCACGTTCTCCATAGAAACTTGCCAGGTAAACCAGTCCTCCCGGAAAATTAGTTACCCTTCCGGTGAGTTTATGTGCTTCCTGGCTGAAGGCAAAAACCGAAAGGGAAATGAATAGAACAATCAGCATTGAATTTTTCATAAACGTAAGACCTGGTTAATAATATTAATTTACATAAACAGA
Source organism: Bacteroidales bacterium (assembly GCA_023133655.1). Lineage (GTDB taxonomy): Bacteria > Bacteroidota > Bacteroidia > Bacteroidales > JAGONC01 > JAGLWB01. Next base: position 1,017 of record JAGLWB010000093.1, on the reverse strand, counting down.
TGTTAGCAGGTGTGCAAATGTATGGAAAAATTGATTTAATTCATTTCGCCACTACAAGTGTATAATGTCAGGCTCAGGGTTGAGCCGGGAATGACGGTACTATTGACATCGCCATCCCAGACTTAACAATAAGCAGAGTCAACTCCCCGGATAGTGTGGGGAGCTGACTCTGTTTATGATACATTATGCAAAAGCATACTGATTAATATTTTATTTCAAAAAGACTTTATTTAACAACTACTATTTTCTGATAATCGACTATGTCTCCTTTGATTTTCAGTGCTGCAAAATAAATACCTGGTTTTATATCGTTGGTTTGCCATGTAATTTTATGGTCTCCAGCAACTAGAAACGCATGAGTTACCTTTTCAAGTAATCCACCCATGGCGTTATAAACGTTAACAACCACATTTGCCGCCTCAGGCATGTAAAAACTGATTGATGTTTGATTATTTACAACAGGGTTTGGATAGCTTTTAATGAAACAGGCGGATCCCTTTAAAGGAACCTCATCTGTATCAGGAGATGATAGTGAATGACCTTGCATTAGTAAATCTATCAGATATTCCCGGTTTTTTTCATAAGATTCCAAAGAATTGGGTTTATACTGAGGTAAATTTCCTGTATAACCGTTCCAGCGATTACCACCGTTTTGCATAAGTGTATATACGTGACCTAAATCTATGATAGAGAGGATGGAATCTGCAAAGCTTACAGGATTAAGGATTCTGTCCTCAAACCAATTGATTGCCAGCGGATAATTCTGAACTTTAATATCGCACCAGATCATTATATACTCCGTGATCCCGATGATTTCATCATTTTCCCATAATGCAGGTACTGTATCCAGGTACATCTGTAAGCCCATATAATCCTGATCGTAAAGATCAGTTACCTGTAGAATTTCCTTTACTGCTGCTTTCTGGTATTTGGATTCGGGATAGTTTTCAATGATTTGTTTAAACTTAGCCTTTGCTTCAGCGTAACTGCTGTCAATGATATCCTGTTTAGCAGCAT
>JAGLWB010000092.1 GCA_023133655.1 Bacteroidales bacterium | reverse complement strand
GGTATGATATTTTACGAAGAGATGAACCAATAGTTGGCCGGTCAGATCCAAACCAGGATCCATGTGGTTACCGGACTGTTCTCACCATGAAGCTTGCAGAAAAAAAGTATCAGATTCCCGGGTTAGCCGACCAGCTTCAGGATAAAAACAGAAACTTTATACGTCCTAAAGAGGTGGACCTTATCGCATTGCTCGAAACAAACGCCATCGACTATATGTTTATCTATCGTTCAGTAGCCATACAACATGGACTAAAAATTATTTCACTACCCGATGAAATTAATCTTGGAAACCCTGATTTCAAAGACGATTACTCAACTGTTTCTGTTGAAATCTATGGTAAAACACCACAATCGAAGGTAACAATGAATGGTGAACCAATGATTTATGGAGTTACGATCCTTAATGATGCTCCTAACAAGGAAGTTGCCAGGCTTTTTTTGGAATTCCTCCTGTCCGAAGATAAGGGGTTGGACTTATTGGAAGAAGCAGGGCAACCACCACTTCCTCAGATTATCAGTGACAACTATTCCCATATTCCTAAATCATTACGAAAATTCGTATCACCCAATAATTAAACAATGATGAGGTCATTATTTCGTACAGCAAACATGCGTAATCTTTAATCCGTAAAATGAAAGATCGAAGTTGGATTAATCTTACATTTATTTTTCTCGGTGGGCTGGTACTGCTTTTTATCATTGCGCCACTCGCCGGGATGTTTCTTAAAACATCTTCCGGCGATTTTATAGATACGGCCGGGGATATGGAAGTAATAAGAAGTATTTGGCTTACATTGTGGACGTCGATGATGGCAACCCTGTTCTTTGCTGTTGCAGCAATACCATTATCCTATTTATTGGCCAGGAAAGAGTTCCGGTTTAAAAAACTCATACTGGGAATTATTGATATCCCGATTGTTATTCCGCACTCCGCCGCAGGTATAGCTATCCTTGGATTTATCTCGAGAGACACTCTTTTAGGGAAAACTGCTTCAATGGTAGGCATTGATTTTGTTGGCCATCCTGCAGGCATAGCCATGGCCATGGCTTTTGTCAGTGTTCCTTTTCTGATCAATGCTGCACGCGATGGATTTGCAAGTGTCCCGATCCGGCTCGAACAGGCAGCTTTGAACCTGGGTGCATCCCCGGCACGGGTTTTCTTTACGATTTCCCTTCCACTGGC
>JAGLWB010000091.1 GCA_023133655.1 Bacteroidales bacterium | reverse complement strand
GTGCTGAGTATTTGTTTATTCCTTGGCATTCCGGGAGCAGTAGCTAACATTTCTAGAAATGCCACCGGATGTGAAAGCATTGAACAGGTTCAGGATTCATGTGTGTGGGTTTCTGTAGATGAAATTAATATTGAAGAACACCTGAGGATATATCCTAACCCTGGCTCAGGTGCAATGCACCTTCGATATCAGATATCAGATACCAGAAATCAGAAATACGAATTATATACGGTGGAAGGAGTTAAGGTTAAAACCATTATTGATGAAATACAGCAGCCCGGAGAGCATGAACTGGAATTTGATGTGAGTGACTTGCCGGGTGGGCTTTATTTTTTAAAGATGCAGCTTGGGGATAATTATGTGACTGAGAAGGTTGTGGTTATTCATTAAAAAGTTGACGGTTGACAGTTGACAGTCGACAGTATGCAGTAGGCAGTTAAAAATGGACAACTAATTCGAAATTTAAAATTAAAAACTTAAAACTTCAATCAAATGCTCTGCTTAATCAAAAGCTATTAACCTTAAATAGTAAAGCTATGAAAAAATTATCATTAATTACAGTTATCCTGATTTTCAGTTTTGTTTCAGCATCATCTCAATCTTGTTTACCTGAAGGCATTACGTTTACTACCCAGGCACAAATTGACAGTTTTCAAACCAACTACCCCAACTGTTCTGAAATAGAAGGGGATGTTGAAATTGATGGAGATGATATTACCAATTTGAATGGATTAAATGTTTTGACATCCATCGGGGGATACCTTAGTATTGGTGATATGTATGAAGGTAACCCATCCCTGACCGATTTAACAGGTTTAGACTCATTAACTACTGTATGTGGTCCCCTTAATATCAAAAATAACGATTCTCTGGTCAGTTTAACAGGTTTGGAAAACCTTACTTCCGTCCACGGGATATCAGTTGGTTTAATTCTTTATAACGCTGTAGGAGTAGAATGTTTTGGGGAAAATCCCCGGTTGGAGAGCATTGCCGCATTGAGTAATCTGACCTCTATTGAGGGAGATATCGAAATTTTTTGTAATCATTCCCTGACTAGTTTACTAGGTCTGGAAAACATTTCCTCCATTGCAGGTAACTTGGTCATTGCTGGAAATTATACACTGGCCAACCTGGATGCACTATTTAACCTGGACACCATATACGGAAGCCTGGAGATAGGAATCGATTTTTGGAATGGTCCCGGGATGTATCTCGGTAATCCAAACCTGACCAACCTTAGCGGATTAAGTAACCTGTTATATATTGGAGGGGATCTAAATATTGAAAGAAATGAATCACTCACCAGCTTATCAGGCCTGAATAGCTTAACCGGGAACGTTAATAATATTGAAATTATAGGCAACCATTCCCTGACCAGTCTGATGGGATTGGATAATTTAGATGCTGGCTCCATTAATAACTTAACGATAACCTGCAACAGCTCTTTATCATCCTGTAAAGCCCAGGGTATTTGTGATTATTTAGCCAACCCTTGTGGTATCGTGGAAATCTATGATAATGCGCCCGGTTGTAATAATCCCGGTGAAGTGGCAAATGCCTGTGGATTTCCAATGCCCTGCCTGCCCTATGGTAATTACTATTTTAAAAGCCAAGCCGATACGGACAGTTTCCCTGTCTATTACTCGAATTGCACTGATTTACAGGGAAATGTAACCATTGGGGGAAGCGACATTTCTAATTTAAGTGGATTGACTGCTGTGACTTCTGTTGCTGGGAGCCTTTATATTGGTAATAATGATACCCTTGTCAATTTATCAGGATTGGATAATTTGACCTCCATCGGAGGAGACCTTTATATTTATTATAATGAAACCCTGGTCAATTTATCAGGATTGGACAACGTAACCTCCATCTCGGGACAACTTTGGATTGTTGGTAATGGCGACCTGACCCGTTTAACAGGGTTAGAAAATATAGATCCAAACTCAATCACTGGGTTAGATATTAATAATAATAGTTCATTATCCATATGTGCAGTGCAAAGCATTTGTGATTACCTGGCTGCTCCAAATGGATGTGTTAACATTTGGGACAACGCCCCCGGCTGCAACAGCCAGGAAGAAGTAGAGATGGCATGTGAAGGCGAACCCTGTCCATTTTTGAGCATCGTTTTTGACAACCAGTCGATGATAGATAATTTTCGAATTTTCTTCCCGGATTGCAATGAAATTGACGGTGATATACTGATCGAAGGGAATAATATCACCAGCCTGGCAGGTCTGGGAAATCTTACCTCTATTGGAGGAGATTTAAATATTGGATCATTATCTTCTGGCAATCCTTACCTTTCCATTTTAGAAGGTTTAGATAAACTAACAAATCTTGGCGGTAATCTTCATATTCATACCAACCCGATTCTGACAAGTTTAACAGGTCTGAATAACCTTGAAACCATCGGTAAAAGACTTATAATTTGGAGTAATGACTCTTTAACCAGCATTGCAAGTTTAGAAAATCTATCTTCAATTGGGACTGATCTTATTATCATGAATAATAATTCGCTGAGTATTTGCAGTGCCTGGGGTATTTGTTATTACCTGTCAAATCCTATTGGAAATGTTGGCATCTGGGACAATGCCCCCGGCTGCAACAGTCGGGAAGAAGTGGAAGAAGCGTGTACTGAATCTGTAGATGAAGTATCAATTATCAATAATTTATCAATATACCCCAATCCCTTTACCAATACAATAACGATAGAATACGAACTCAAACAACCTGAGATAGTAACCATAACTATATACAACTATCTTGGCGAACAGCTTGAAATGATGAGGGAAAGAATGTCAGTTGGACAACAAAAGACAGAATGGAATTGTGCTGAAATTTCAGCTGGAATTTATTTCTGTGTGCTAAAAACCAACAAAGGAATACAAACAACTAAAATTATAAAACTTTAAACAACCAGCAACTAAAAAACGGAGGTTATCATGAAAAACAAAAACACACATCAATTTAATCTTAACAGGATTGATCCTGTTTATTTTTATTGCAGATCTTTCCACACAATTAAAAGCCGTAGTCTTATGAAAACAAAAATTTTACTTTCAGTACTGGCAATTGGACTGATGATAAGTGCTTTTAGCCAAAAACACACATTGGAATTAACTTTTACCGCTGAAAATAACGGGCAATACGTTCCTTTGGACAGTATCTTGATTAAAAACCTGATACAGTGGGGTGATACAACACTTTATGCACCCGATACTGTGTTGGTATTGAATTATTCTTTTGTAAGTATCGGTGATGATGAACCCAGAGGGGAAAACACTTTATCTGTTTCGCAGAATTATCCAAATCCTTTTATTGGCCAAACATTTATTGATGTCTGCATTGTGAAGACGGATAATATCGTAATCCGCATCTTTGAT
>JAGLWB010000090.1 GCA_023133655.1 Bacteroidales bacterium | reverse complement strand
AGGACTTTGATTATATTTTAAAACCGGCTAAATAAAAGCTAATAAATAATCATTCTTTTAGAGCGAATTTCCTTTCCGGCAGTAAGGTTTACTACGAACATCCCTTTACCAACTTCTTTACCTGAATGGTCCTTTCCATCCCATGAAATCACATGCTGGCCTGCTTTAAAAGTGTTATCTGCCAGTGATATTATTTTCTTCCCTAACATTCCATAGATGTCGATATTCACATGGGACGATTCAGGCAATTGAAAAGAAATGTATGTTGAATGGCTGAATGGATTGGGGAAGTTCTGAAAAAGTACGAGTTCGCTTTCATCCTGCGTATCCATTAAAGGGGAAATCCCGACGAACTGAGCAGAGAGGTTTTTGTCTATTATTGCAATAAAGGCATCATAATTGCCATTAAAGGATTCATCATATGCTCCTGGGGTAGTTGGAAAATCATCAGAAGAGGCATTTCCTGCAACAATAATATTATCATCTTCCGAAAATATGAGTTCAAGTCCGAAATCATAAAAATAACCACCAAGAAAAGTTGAAGCGATTAATTTGCTAAAGTTACCGCCTATTCTTAAAATATATGCATCTGTTTCTCCATTAAAGCTGGTATCATATGAATGCGCTGTCACAGGGAAATCCTCTCCGCCTGCCAGCCCGGTAATAAATACATCACCACTGGATGCATCATATAGTATATCCCGGCATTCATCCCAGTCGCTGCTTCCGAGGAAGGTACAAGCAATTAGATTCTCAAGTTTAGAGTCTAAAAGTCCGGCATACCCGTCATAAATGCCAAAATTAAAACTTGTATCAAATGCTCCTGGTGTATATGGAAAGTTATAGGAATCTGTAAAACCGCATACATAAATATTTCCTGTACTATCGAGATCCATTGAAAAGGCATTGTCATGGTGATTACCTCCAATAAAAGTGGATGCCAATAAAGTGTCCAGGTCATTGCCCAATATAGAGATGTAAGCATCACTATGTTCGTTGAATGTAGGGTCATACGCATTAGGTGTAGTAGGAAAGTCAGGTGACCCGGTATTACCACATATGCATATATTGCTACCACGGTCAATGATCAGGTCAATTACCTGATCCCAGGCACATCCGCCAAAATAGGTTGATGAAAGAAGTTCCGACAAATCTCCCGGTAGTTTTGAAATGAATACATCGTTGGCATTACCAAGGCCCCCTGATGTACTGTAGGCATTTGGCGTTACGGGGAAATCTCCTGATAGTGTTCCTCCTGCAACAATAATATTTCCACTGGTATCAATGGTTATCCGGGTATGATTGTACCCTTCCGGCAATGAGCCACCCAGGTAAGTCGATACCAGAAGTTCATCCAGATCAGGGCTGAGAATTGAAATAAAGATATCGCTTTGATTATTTGTTCCAGTATTGTATGTGGTGTCGAATGCCCCGCTGGTTACTGGAAAGTCGTCAGAGCTGGTATGGCCTGTAATACAAATATTCCCGTTTTCGTCAATTACGATTGATGAAGCACAGTCCTCGTTTGATCCTCCGATATAAGTAGAAGCCATCAGATATGACAAAGTAGGGTCAAGCCTGGCAACGAATGACTCGGATGGTCCGCCCGCATAATTAGGTTGATATGCTCCTGGTGTGACAGGGAAGTCGTTAGATTTTGTCGCGCCACAGATATAGATATCCCCGTTTGGATGCATGACAAAGCCAAGTTGGTCGATATCTGTAACGAATAATTCTGCCAATTCTCCACCAAGGAAAGTAGAAACAATCAGGGCTTTGGAAGAGGATGATGATTGCGAATAGGTTTTATCGCAGAATAAGTAAACCATCATCATTAAAGAAGAAAAGAATAAAATCTTTCTAAAATACATTTTCAAGGGTAAATGATGTGTATCCATAGTAGAATTAGTTTTTTAAAAATTATATTAGGGCACCTCGAAAAACTACTTTTCTCTAATGCCATTGTTTGACGTTAAATATACATTGCTTTTTTCTAAAAACAAAATTTCACTTTTCCTGTTTTTTCTAAATGCCTTATTATCAATGTATTACTCTTAGCAGAATTTAATGTTTAGACAGACCTATCCCAAGGAAACAGCTATTTTCAACTGTACACAGCGACAAATATATGTTCGACCCTTGCCCGTGTCCTCGATTTTTCTTTATTATTGGCTTTTTGTTCGTCAGTCAATGGCTTATTACGGTATCCTTTTTCATTTGCTTAATTCCAATTATTTTTTCTTTAGGAACTTCAAATTATTGCTCCTAACAGGCGTTACGAAGTGAGTGCACGGGTCAAAGTTATAGCCGAAGCGCAAGCACTGCCGACCGAAAGGGCTAATCTCCCAGTTAGGTGCGTTGTACTGCGTTAAAGAAATGCCGACATCGACATCTTCTCCTCAATGCACCTCAACCCCCAGCCCCTTCTCCTCAAGGAGAAGGGGGGAGCACCGTACCAAATAGATACTGGTAGGCGCTGTTCTCTCCGCCAGCTGGCGGAGGAGCATTTTCTATAAACATTTGATGCCTCAGGCACCTAATTTATTTCTATTATTTGATTCTCTATTAACGCTCGATGCTTCAAGCCTTTGGTTTTAGTATTGTTTTTAATATTATCTTTGCCAACTAACAGGCAATCACTCTATTTTAATTCATAATATTAGCAATTCGATATCATCATGAAAAAGTTTTTTTTCTCCCTCATGCTGTTAATAGCAGCTTCTTTCCTGGTAAACGCTCAATCACTGCAAGATAATTCCAATAGTAATGGGTACTACGCCTATGAATATCCATATTGGGTTGATATGATGAATGATATATCAACTAATTTTTATGATGTTAAACAGGAGTTTAACGAATATTTTGAAGGCAAACCTAAAGGAAAAGGCACCGGATGGAAACAGTTTCAACGGTGGGCTTGGTTTACAGAGCAGCGGGTATACCCTTCTGGAGATAGAATAAATCAGGCGCAAGTCTGGAATGAGATTAATAAGTTCAAAAAAAATTATCCCCTGAAAAATGACAAAACACGAAGCAATTGGGTTGATATGGGGCCTCATACTTATTTAAACAATACAGGCCACTGGAATCCGGGATTAGGCAGGATCAATGTCATTGCACGAGATCCTTTTAATCATAATACGATCTATATTGGTGCACCTTCCGGGGGATTATGGAAAACAACCGATGAAGGAGAAAATTGGTTTGTATTAACTGATGACCTTCCGGTTATGGGTGTATCGGCAATTGCCATTCATCCGACAAGCCCCAATATTATTTATATTGGCACAGGTGATAAAGATGCGTCCGACAACTACAGCATTGGCGTGCTAAAATCAATTGATGGAGGATATAGCTGGGAATTAACGGGTTTGGACTGGACTATTTATCAGAACAGGACCATAGCAAAGCTTCTCATTCATCCTACAAACCCTGATATTCTCTTTGCCGCTACTTCCAGTGGCCTTTATAAGACCATTGATGCAGGTGAATCGTGGTATTTGGTTCAAACCGGTGATATTGATGACCTGGAATTTAAGCCAGGCAATCCTGAGGTTGTTTATGCCATAACCAGAAAGTTTTACTTATCCGTTGATGGTGGAGAAACATTTGAATGGATTACTGATCCTCCGAGCAGTGGCCGTGCACAAATAGCTGTTACTGAAGCAAATCCTGATTATGTATATTTCTATTCATCAGTAAGCGGAGTATACAGAAGTTCCGACAGTGGTGAGACTTTTGAATTTCGCTCACCTGATCCAAGTATTGGTAGTCAGGCCTGGTACGACCTGGCACTTGCAGCCTCGCATATTGACCCTGAAGAAGTACATCTTGGTGAGATCAATACCTACAGATCGACTGATGGAGGTACAACATGGATCATGACAACTGACTGGACATGGAACAATCCTATTGGTTACACCCATTGTGATATCCATGAAATGGTATTTTATGGAGGCACACTGTATGTTGGAAGTGATGGCCTTATAACTAAATCAACAGATAGCGGGGATAGCTGGACCGACCTGTCAATTGGTATAAATATCAGGCAATTTTACCGTATTGGTTGTTCTCAGAACAGCCTTTACAAGATCCTTGGAGGATCGCAGGATAATGGAACCAGTGTGTTTTCGTATGACCACTGGCATGAATGGCTTGGAGCTGATGGAATGGAATGCGTAGTTAATTACAATAATGAAAATATTGTTTATGGCACTTCACAATTTGGTAATTTTTATAAATCAAATGCAGGTGGAAATTTTGGAAACCAGTCAATAAGCCAGCCAGGTATGGGTGCCTGGGTCACCCCTTTTGTAATCCATCCTTCCGATCCGGATATTCTTTTTGTTGGCAACTCCTACATCAAAAAAACCACTAACGGGATGTCGTCATGGATTACCATTGGAAATATTTCAGGCAGTGATTTCAATGCACTTGCTATTTCAACATCTAATCCTGATTATTTATATGCCTCCCGATCTTCAACAATCTACAGAACTGTAAATGGAGGCCTGGCATGGAATGATATTTCAGGTTCATTGCCTAACCTTACTATTACATATATTGCAGTGCATCCTTCTGACCCCGAAATTGTTGCCATAAGCTTTTCGGGCTATACAGAAGAGGAAAAAGTGTATATCTCTTTTGATGCAGGATCAACATGGGAAAACCATTCATCAAACCTGCCAAATTTACCGGCCAATTGCGTGATCTTCTACGACGACTCGTATAACAGCCTTTATGTAGGAATGGATGTGGGGGTCTATTACAGGGATAACACTTTAGAAGAGTGGGAACCCTTCTTTGTAGGACTCCCAAATGTAATTGTTAGTGAACTCGATATTCATTACAACGAGAGAATGATAAGAGCAGGTACTTACGGTAGAGGCCTTTGGGAATCCCACATCCGGGTTATTGCCCCTGAAGCAGAATTCTCGGCCGATAAGACATTAATTCCTGTCGGTTGCAGCATTAACTTTACGAACCTTTCATCAGGACCTCCCGAAACATATGAATGGACATTCGAGGGAGGAACACCTTCAACTTCCAATGAGAAAAATCCTTCAGGTATCATCTATGAATCAGAGGGCACATTTGATGTAACCCTTAGTGTAACAAACAGTATGGGGTCCAGTTCAATAACAAAAGAAGATTACATTTCTGTTAGTACAGACTTATTACCTGATCCTAACTTTACAGCTTCTGAAACAATAGCATGCAGTGAGCCCGTAATTAGTTTTTACGACCAAACCGGCTACTGCCCATCGGGATGGTTCTGGGAATTCACACCCGGCAGTATTGAATTTATGGATGGCACCAATGCTTATTCTCAAAATCCCGTTGTAAAATTTAACGAAGATGGCAGTTATTCAGTATCCCTAACTGCAGCTAACTCAAATGGTGAGGCCACAATAATAAAAGAAGATTATATTATCACAGGAGGAATAATGTTGCCATTTACTGAGGACTTTGAATCCGGCTCCTTTAGCCTTGGTTCATGGACTATCGATAATCCTGATAATGATAAAACCTGGGAAATTACGACTGTTGGAGGTAACACCCCGGGTGATAAAGCATACATGGTTAATATGTTTAATTACTTTGTTCCACCCGGGCAGCGCGACAGGTTAATATCGCCTCCTCTCAATTTAACAGGATATCAGCATATTCAACTTCAGTTCCAACACGCGTATGCTCAAAAATACCCTTCCCTCACTGACTCTCTTATAGTCTATATATCTGATGACTGCGGAGATACATGGTTTAGAATATTTAGTGGAGGTGAAGATGGAACAGGCATTTTTGCTACACATCCTCAAACATCAGACGAATTTATTCCATCTGTTGAAGATGATTGGTGTGGGGCAGGTTTTGGGCCGGATTGTAATATCATTGATATCTCAAGCTGGGCCGGGTCTATGAATGTTAAAATCATGTTTGAAAGCTATAATTTCCTGGGAAATAATCTTTTCATCGATAATATTGTCATAACAAGCCCGGTTGGATCAGAAGAACCCATAATTAGTTCTGAGGATATTCATCTCTTCCCAAATCCATCAGATGGGCAGTTCAATTTATACATTAATAGCGAACATAAAGACATAGAAGTACATATCATAAACCTGCAGGGCCAAAAGATCATGACAAAACATATAACAGCAGATCAGCAAATGGTTAAACTTGACCTGAATGATCAGGCAAAGGGTATGTATTTTGTTGAAATAATCTCAGGCAGTATTGCGTCAGTGAAAAAATTAATTCTTCGATAATACAATTTTAGCCTGAATTATGCACTGTAGCCCATTTACGCCATCTTCAAAATAAACAATTTAACAATTTAGCAATGAATAAAGCCTTTTCATTATTATTTAGCCTTTTGTTTTTCCTTATCATCCAGGCTAATTCACAGAACCATAATTCTCAACACACCCAATCCGGCATGTCCGACTATCCATATTGGGTAGAGATGATGCAGGATCCGGAAGCCAATTTTTTCGATGTTCAAAGAGCATTTAATATATACTGGCAAGGCAGAGAAATAACAAAGGGAAGTGGATGGAAACCGTTCAAACGTTGGGAATATTTGATGGAAAGCAGGGTAAATCCTGATGGGAGCCGGCCTGATCCGGACAAAACCTGGCAGGAGTACTTTTCTTACTTAAAAAGCCACAGCGATACCAGGGATAACAACGGTAATTGGGTAAACCTTGGCCCTTTTCAAATACCAGATGGGAAGGGTTACAAAGGGTTAGGCAGGATCAATGCTATCGAATTCCACCCAAATAACCCAAATACATTTTATATTGGCGCTCCTTCAGGTGGATTGTGGAAAACAGACGATAATGGGTTGACATGGACAAGCAATACAGATGTTTTACCAACATTGGGTGTATCTTCCATCCTTATTAATTTTCTTGAACCTGATATAATGTACATTGGCACAGGTGACCGCGATGCCGGTGATGCACCGGGCCTTGGCGTTATGAAATCAGATGATGGAGGTGAAACCTGGGCCTTATCTAATAATGGAATGGGTAATAAAAAAGTAGGAAGAATGATAATGCACCCTGATGACCCGGATATGATCATTGCTGCTACCAGTGGTGGGGTATTTAAAACCATAGATGGGGGCGAAAATTGGTATAAGCCCATGGGAGGAAATATTAAAGAAATCGTATTCAAAACAGATGACCCCTCAGTTATTTTTGCTTCAGGAAATGGTAATTTTTACTACTCTGACGACACTGGAGAAAATTGGATTCAGATCACATCAGGACTTCCGGGCAGCAGCAGAGGAGTTATTGGAGTAACACCGGCAAATCCGGAATATGTTTATTTTCTAATAACAACCTCAAGCTCTTATAAGGGCATTTATCAGTCTGTTGATGGTGGCCTCAATTTCACCATGATGTCAAATTCTCCAAATATTATGAGCTGGGGATGCAATGGAGGATCTGGCGGCCAGGCGTGGTACGATCTTGACATTGCCGTTGATCCACTTGATGAAAATACAATTTTTGCAGGCGGAGTTAACTGCTTTAAATCAACTGATGGTGGTGTAACCTGGGATATTTCATCACATTGGTGGGGCGATTGCGGTGTGCCTTCTGTTCATGCCGACCTGCACGTACTGGAGTACAATCCGCTTGATGGAAAGCTCTATGCCGGAAATGATGGTGGAATTTACTGGACCGATGACGGAGGCCAGGGCTGGCATGAAATCTCAAATGGCCTGGCCATCGGACAGGTCTATAAAATCGGCCAGAGTGCTACAGTAAAGGACCTTGTTATTAATGGCTACCAGGACAATGGCACTTCAACCTATCTGGGTAATAACTGGAAAAATGTTTACGGAGGTGATGGAATGGAATGTGCCATTGATCATACAGACGCTCAATATAGCTATGCCACTTTGTATTATGGATCTGTTTTTCGTATAGTAAACAATAATGGATCTTACCAGGTTGCAGGTGATGGAATTGGGGGTATAAATGAAAGCGGGGCCTGGGTAACCCCATTCATACTTGATCAAGGGAATTCAGACTATATGTATATAGGTTATTATAACGTTTGGCGATGTAAGAATGTTAAAATATTCAATCCAACCTGGGAAAAAATATCCTCCGGTGAAGGTAGTCAGGCCAGGGTACTGGAGCAATCACCTGCAAACGGGAAAGTGCTCTATGTTGTAAGAAATAACTCAACACTTAAGAGAACAGATAACCTGTTTTCGGTATCACCGGGTTGGATTGATTTAACCTCTTTCTTACCTAATAGTAGTACACCTACAGATATTGAAGCACACCCTTTTGATCCTGACATTGTGTACATGACTCAAAGTAATCATGTTTACAAGTCCGTTGACAAAGGCGTGACATGGACTGATATTTCCGGTACTTTACCAAACATCCATTTTAGTTCTATTGCCTGTTATAATAATAGTCCCGAAGGGCTGTACCTGGGAACAGATGCGGGCATTTATTACAGAGATCAATCAATGGATGATTGGATTTTATATTCCAATGGTTTTCCTGTTGCCGGAAGGGTAACTGAAATTGAGATCTATTACGACTCAATAAATATTTCAGATGACATGATCAGGGCTTCAACTTATGGGCGGGGATTGTGGGAATCAGAACCTTACTATAGTATGCCAGAAGTTGATTTCACTGTAAATCAAACACTAATCACTCCGGGCTGTCCGGTGAATTTTACCGACTTGTCAATGGGCATTCCTCACCAATGGGAGTGGACATTTGAAGGTGGCATGCCGGAATCATCAACTGAAAAAAACCCACAAGAAATAGTATATGAGAATGCTGGCATTTTCGAAGTTAAACTGGTTGCCGGTAATCCTTCCGGAACAGATTCTATCATCAAAGCAGGATATATTATAGTAAGCACCGAACTGATGCCTGTAGCCGATTTTGAGGCCAATAAAACAAGTTTTTGTTCAGGTAATCCCAGTGTCGAATTTTATGATTTATCATTACATTGCCCCATCTCCTGGCAATGGCAGTTTGACCCCTGGTCTGTCATTTATCTGGCGGGAACAAATGCCAACTCTCAGAATCCCGTTGTGCAGTTCTTTGAAAACGCATCTTATTCTGTTACGCTTACCGTCACCAACTCCAATGGTGAAAACATAACCGTCAAAGATGATTATATTGCAATAG
>JAGLWB010000009.1 GCA_023133655.1 Bacteroidales bacterium | reverse complement strand
GAAGAACGTGCTTATATACTCGTTATTCCACTTCCTGAACATTGAGGTTGAAGCCATCATGTTCACCGACATTGTCGGCTATTCGGCTATGATGTCGAAAGATGAAAAGCAGGCAATGAATGTTCTTGAGAAAAACAGGAATATTCATAAGTCGGCGATAAAGCACTTCCATGGGGAGTATATTAAAGGGATTGGCGATGGAGCAATTAGCAGAAAGTGGAGGCATCTGTATCTCGGACCAAGTATTCAACACGATAAGGAAATAACCAGGATTCAAGGCGGTTATGAAAAAGATAGGATTGAAAGAATAGTATGCCACATAAAATTAACAAGCCTATTAGGAAACTTGCTGCAGTTATGATCCCTGTTACTGCTTAGTAATCTGCAATGGTATCGGAAGAAAAGAGCTTGGTCCTGAAAATTTTTTGCTAGCACCGAACGGACGATTAAAAAAATGCTTGGGAACTTCCTGAAGTCATGCCCTCTCGACATCACCCCCGGCATGAATAGTAAGAATAGTAAGAATAGTAAGAAGTATTACCTCTTTATTACCTTGGCAGTTTTCATTAAGCCTTGCATATCATTTACTGAAATAAAATACAGGCCGCTGTTGAGTTCATCCATTGCAATGGTGAAAGTACCTTCTTTGATATTTTCGAATGTAAGTACCTGTTGACCCATCAGGTTATATACATCTATCTTCTTGAGGTCTGTGCCACTCACCAGGGTGAGGCTTGCGTTGCACGGATTGGGATAAAGTGTTATCTCCGGTAATTTGATGTCCTTGATACCGCTTGGCGATGCCACATCGTTAATGCGGATATCGTCAAAGTAAATCTCCAGGTCATCGGCATTGGTAAGTGGATCTTCAAAATCTGGCATGAATGCTATAACTGGATATGTCCCATCCATGGTTGTGAAATCGAATACTATGTCTTCCCACTGCTCTGTGACGCTCTGTGCATTTAAACTCTCAACCTCAAGTGTGCCGGAGGGGCCTCCTTCCAGCTTGAATTTAAGTGGGCTGATGCGGGTTTTCCACACTTTAACATGGACATACTTATACGCGGATACGTCTAGTTCCGGATCACAGTTGGCCCAGAAGCCGCCCCAGGGCATGCCTCCGTTGTTGATACCGCGGCGGATGAATTTCATCACCTTGGCACTGGTGTTGATGCCTGAAGGATCGGGGTTGTCAATAATCATAAATGTCTCACTGACGGGATGCAAGGCTTCATTGTCCCATTCACCACAGCCCATAACATGCAGGGTCAACGGACCTGTGGTTTCATCCTCAAAATCTGCCACCATGGTCTCCCCACCAGGTGTGATGGGATTGGGATCATTATTTACGATGATATCGTCAAAATAAATTTCAAGATCATCTGTATAAGTGAGTGGATCTTCAAAATCTGGCATGAAGGCTACGACAGGGTATGTGCCATCCATCGTAGTAAAATCGAATACCATGTCCACCCATTGTTCGGTGGCTGTCTGTTCATTCATACTTGCTATCTCAAGAGTGCCTGATGTGCCGCCCTCCAGTTTAAATTTGATTGGACTGATGCGTGGTTTCCATACCTTGATATGTACGTATTTGTTTTCAGAAACATCAAATTCCGGATCACAGTTGGCCCAGAATCCACCCCAGGGTAAACCACCATTGTCAGTACCGCGGCGGATGAATTTCATGACCTTGTTGGAAGTGTTAATACCGGAAGGATCCGGATTGTCGACTATCATAAATGTTTCTGAAACCGGATGAAGAACGTCATCGTCCCACTCTCCGCATCCCATAACGTGAAGCGTCAGAGGTCCGGTGGTTTCATCTTCAAAATCAACAATTACTTGCGATGTAAGAGGCACGGCGAAAGAAACCTGCAGTGCAACAATAAAAAGTATTACTTTTTTCATAAGATTTAATGTTTTTGGTTAAAAAATTATGTTAGCTGTCCTACAAATATATTAATTTTTTTTGACTGTTCCAAGTTTTTTTAAAATTTTGATTAATATTCTACCAGATAATTATTTTTGACTTATGGCTTTGCCCCTGTGTTCTTACATCTATGATGTAAATTCCGGATTCTATCTCGCTCCTGCCAAAGGTGACCTGAACTGTTCCATTGCCCTTTGAGATGAAGCTATCTGATGTAAATATTTGTTGTCCGTCAATGGCATAAATGTTAATTTCTGTGATTTTTATTGATACAGGATCGACAGTTATGTTTAGTAAATTTTTTAACGGATTCGGGAAGAAACTTATCTTGACATTTTTCTTAGTATCTGTCATTTCCTTTATTGAATAGGGATCATCCACAAAGCCTATCTCGCTGAGTGCTGTGGTTATCTCCGGATTCGACATAAAAAGATCCCACAGGAGCCCGGTCCGGTAATTTTCGATCATGCAGATAATTGGCCCCTGGTCAATAGCAATATAAGAGTTTGCAAACCAGTTATGCTTTATATTGAATGCATCATAGAAACCATAGGGCCCCCAGATTTTGTCTCCACGATCGCGATAAAAATGCTTGAGGGCGTCCATTGAGTATTCAGGTGTATATGGCATTGAGGATAATGCAGCAGATGGTGTTATTGTTCCGTTATCCCTTGCTTGTATTGGTTCATGAACAGCATATCCAAAGGGATCATCGCTGGCGGTCAAACCCCAGCAGTTTTCGCTATAACCGGGATAATTATGGGGGTTATCAATACAATAAGCCCAGTTGATGAGTGTTTGATTTTTGTTGTTGTTAAAGTAGTTGGCATAATCATCTTTAATATTTCTCGGATCGAATCCCAGATAGGAATAATGAGCAAAGAATAACGGCCCGCCATAATCCCACCCCACCCAGAGTTTATATCCATAAAAGGTTTTTCCATTAACATAACTGGATAATCCTGCCCACCCATTATGCCACAAGGATGCAGGGACTCCGTGTGTGGGTGATGCCACAGCAAGGATATAAGCGATCATGGTTTCGTTGTAACCCCTGATGTGCATGTTCATAGCCCAGCCGTAGTTGGGTGACCAGTGCCAATACAGCACCTGACCGCTGTTGAGGCGATACCAGTTCCAGTCGACATCTTCCCACAACTGGGTGATTTTTGCCCTTATCTGGATTTCTTCCGGTGATAGGCCATTGAAGTATTGCCGTGCTGTCAGCAGGCCCTGGAGCAGGAATGAGGTCTCCACCAGATCGCCGCCATCATCCTTCACGCTGAATGGTATCACCTCTCCTGTGTTACCGTCCATCCAGTGAGGCCAGGCACCATGGAATCGGTCTGCATTTTCCAGGAAATCCAGTATCTTTAGCATGCGGGTTATGCCCTCTTCCCGGTTTATGAAGCTTCTTTCAATGCCAACCATTATAGCCATGATTCCAAAACCAGATCCACCGGATGTGACAATATGCCCGGATGTGTTCCGCTCACGTGCCATACCTGAAACAGGATGTGCAAAATCCCAGAAATATCTGAATGTAGCCTCCTGTACCATCGTCAGCAAAGCCGTATCGGTCATATCGTATGTAGCTACCCCTATGGTATCGCTGTAATCTGAAGGCTCGTTGTAATCGTTAAGTGCCCGGATGGTGTATTTTAAGCTAAGATTGGTTCCGAGGTGGCTGACATGGTCAGAATATACCGTGTCGTTCCAGCCGACAATGGCTATTTTCTGGAAAGTTCCCCCATTAGCGGAACGGAAAACCTCATAAGCTTCCAGGTATGGCTCCGTGTTGGGCTTCCACCAGAGAAAGACATGGCTGTCGTAACCTTTACTCGACAACCCTTGCGGGGAAGCGACCGGACCTGAGGAGCCCCCGCCTTTATATACACGTACATCATCGATGAATAATGTATGCTCCACATCATCAGGAAGATTCTGAGCCCAGCCAACGGTTTTTATTACCGAAAAATCAACAGAATCTCCCGCATCAAAGAAGATCTGCATAGGTATCTTAACACGTATCCACTCTCCCTGTAATAAATCATCGGAAAAATCACCAATGCTGAATTTGGTCGTTTTCTCGTTATTCACATCCTCCAGAAACACTTTTGGCAGGTTTTCCTTAAGAATACCCTCCACAGAATACAAGTGAACAGACAATGTATCAGTATCACTAAGGTCGTGAGGTGTCCAGTCGATGCCAGCAGCAATGGCCAGCCAGTCACCCTGTGCCACTGACTTCCAGTGGAGCCGCAGGGAATTCAATCCCTGTACCGGGATAGTGATAGCCTCCACCGGAAATTTTCTTAAATTAGGTCCTTTGCGTTCCAGTTCACTGGGAGAGGTTAACTCCATCCAGCTATAATCATAGTATTCGGTTAACGGTGAATCCTGAAAATACTTATATACTTGGTTATTACCTTTCAGAGTAATACCCAGTAACAGTATCAGGTAAAAAATTCTGTATATCGACTTCATTACATATTTTTTTGGTTATTCAATCAGTGTAAAATAAGCTTCCCGGGTTTCAATCGAATTGGTGCCTATAAATAAAACAAAGTCTCCAGGCTCAACTTTGTATTCCATATTGATGTCATAGTATTTTAGATCTCCTGAGGTAATGGTAAAGGTCACCCTTGTTGTTACCCCTGGCTCGAGCTTTATTTTTTGGAATCCTTTCAATTCTTTTAGTGGGCGTGTGACACTTCCTGCCAGATCACGTATATACATCTGGACTACTTCTTCACCTTTTTCAGGACCTGTATTTGTAACTTCCACCATTGCTTTAAGTGTATCCTTATAACTGATTTCATTTTTGTTCAGTATGATGTTAGAATATTCAAAGGTAGTATATGATAAACCGTATCCAAAGGGATAAAGCGGGGTGTTGGGAACATCGAGGTATTTGCTGGTATATTTATTGTCGCTGATGGGGCGCCCCGTATTTTTTGCATTATAGAAAATGGGTATCTGCCCTTCATTGCGCGGAAAAGTGACAGGCAGTTTACCTGAAGGATTATACTTTCCAAATATCACATCTGAAATGGCATCACCACCAGTAGTACCCAGAAACCAGGTCTCCAGGATGGCGGGGATGTGTTCAGCTATCCATGGTATAGCCAGGGGACGGCCGTTCATCAGTACAACTATCACAGGTTTTCCTGTCTCATAGATCCTTTTCACCAGTTCCTGCTGGACGCCGGGAAGACCAATCATCGAGCGGGAGGCGGCTTCTCCGCTCATCCAGGCAGCTTCTCCCACGGCCAGAATAACTACATCTGCTTTTCTGGCGACGGCCACAGCTTCCCGGATGAGATATGTATGAGTGTCATCGATATTGCAGCCCTTTGCAAATAGGATCCTGGTGTTGGGGTGAGCCTGTTTTTTAATACCTTCAAGCAGGGAAACGCACCTCGTATAATCTCCGGCTGCCGACCATGGCCCTATCATCTCCTTTTTATTGTCAGCTAGGGGGCCCACAACAGCTAGAGTTGTGATATTTTGGTCAAGAGGCAGCAGATCTCCTTTGTTTTTCAGAAGCACTATGGATCTCCTGGCCATCACCCTGGCAAATGCGATATGATCCGGATGCAGCAGTACCAGTTCCTTTTCTTTCTGTTCATCGCAGTAACGATACGCATCCTCAAAGAGGCCAAGCAAATACTTAATCCTTAGTATCCGTCTCACGGCATCATCAATTCGTGACATAGTGCCGTCCCCCCCCTGTTCTACTGATTCCGCCAGATAATTATAGAACACAGCGCCTTGCATATCCATATCAACACCGGCGTTCACTGCCAGTTTCCCTGCTTCTTTCTCATCCATTACCACGCCATGTGGTACCATTTCATTGATCGAGGTATAGTCGGTAACGACAAAACCGTCAAAGCCCCACTCTATCTTCAGGATGTCTGTCAGGATCATACGATTTCCTGTTGCAGGTACTCCGTTTATTTCGTTGAAGGATGTCATTATGGTACCGACGCCTTCCTCTACTGCAGCTTTAAACGGAGGCAGGTAGATTTCCCGGAGGGTTCTCTCCGACATATCCACAATGTTATAATCTCTTCCAGCCAGGGCTGCCCCATAGGCCACAAAGTGTTTGGCACAGGCAACCAGAGTATTGGTTTTATAAAGGTCACCGTTTTGAAACCCTTTCACTTTTGCCTTAGCGATCACTGATCCCAGGTACGTATCTTCTCCTGCACCTTCTGCAATTCTCCCCCATCGTGGATCCCTGGCTATATCTACCATTGGGGCAAAGGTCCAGTGCAATCCATCAGCAGTAGCTTCAACCGCGGCAATCCGTGCTGAATTTTCAATGGAAGCTAAATCCCAGCTGGCAGCTTCACCAAGAGGAATAGGGAAAATTGTACGGAATCCATGGATGACATCATAACCCAAAAGTAGGGGTATACCTAATCGTGTGTTTTCTACAGCCATTTTTTGCAGCTCACGCGTATAAGCAGCGCCGAAAGCGTTGAAGACAGCCCCGACCTTGCCTGCTTTGATGTCGGCTTTATAGTTTTCCCTGATAGTCGGGCCTGTGACGTTAAAATCACTGGTAAAAAGAGTCATCTGGCCTATCTTTTCTTCAAGTGTCATGATCGAAAGCAATGAGTCGATCTTCCTTTCGATTTCACCAGATTTTGTCTGTTTCAGATCCCGTTTATGGCTGCAAGCGTAAAAGAGTAATAAAACCGCAGAAACAGCAATGGAAAAAGCAATGTGATATAATTGTTTCATTTCTAAATAATGATGTTATTGTCCTTCAATGTATCCAGCAGGATGGATGCGCTTCAATATCCGGGATTTTGCACTATGACTCCCTGGCTGATATCTATTTCCAGCTGTGGTATAGGCAACAGTCCATTCTTCACTGGATCCCATGCTGGCAGAGTAAAACCACGGTCTGTTCTGACCAGGTCCCAATAGCGGTGATGTTCCAGTGCCAGTTCCACTCTTCTTTCGTGGTATATGGCTTCCCTAAGGTCTGCATAATCAGGATCCGTGGGATAGTCACTGAGTCCTGCCCTGTTGCGTACCTGTTTCAGGGCCCACCGTGCTTCTGCATTTTCTCCCTGCTCCATGCATGCTTCTCCATAAAAAAGAAGGACATCAGCGTATCGTATCAGGCGAATGTTGGATCCGGCGTTGCCACCACCCTGTCCGATTGCCTGGGGTCGTTGATTCGTGGGCACGTAAGCCTTCTTGCTGTACATGCCTGTCGGTGACATGCGGTTGTCGGCAATTTCGATGTATTGCTTTCCCGTCTCCTCATTTGTATAGGTACATAATGAGTCTTTATCAAATGTCGCGGTAGCACTGAGGCGCATATCTCCTGGTTCAAATTCATTGACGAGGTCTTCTGTCGGGCAGTTAAAACCCCATCCGGCCCATACACCTGCAGTGGTGTCGGTTGTGCCTACCTCAATTTTTTTGAACATACGTGGTAGCTGTAGTTCCATGTATTGCGAGCCAACGTTATAGGGGGGGAGGGTGGCAAAGTTGATCTCGAATATCGATTCTTCGCAGAATTCTCCTTCTAAAGTGAAGATGGAAGCAAAATCATCTACCAGTGCATATTCATAAGAGTCGATGATTTCTTTGGCAAGATCTTTAGCCTGTTGCCATTTTTTCTGGTAGATATATGTCTTCACCAGGAGGGCTTTGGCAGCACTGCTTGTAGCGCGTCCATAGTCTGATACCGGTTGTTCCAGCCGGGAAGGTAATGCAGGTATGGCTTCCAGAAGGTCCTGTTCTATTTGTGCCCATACCTCACCGGCGGTAGCCCTGGGCTGGACGAAATCATCCGGGTCGAGGATCTCTGTGATTAGCGGTACGCCTCCGTAAGACCTTATCAGGTGGAAATAGAACAGGGCACGCAAGAATTTTGCTTCCCCTATTATGCGGTCACGCAATGCAGCATCCATATCAATATCAGGCACCCTGTCAGTAAGTATGTTGCAACGGTAAATCCCTGAGTATAAATTAGCCCAGAATGCACGGACAATCCAGTTGGAAGGTGTGATTTGAAAATCTTTTAAAAGCTGCATCTCGAAGAAGTCGCTGGGGTTGCTGCCGCCTTTCTCTGCATCGTCAGAGGCTATATCCCCCATGGCCACCAGTGTGAAGACGAAGGTCCAGGCGTCACGGGAAGCATCATAGCAACAGTTGACAGCTTGCATGGCATTTTCCGCATTGATATAAAATCCTTCTGTAGAAAGCACACCCTGAGGCTCCTTGTCAAGGAAGTCCTTTGAACAACCTGCCATGATCAGGGCAAATATAATAGCGATTATGGTATACTTTTTCATAG
Source organism: Bacteroidales bacterium (assembly GCA_023133655.1). Lineage (GTDB taxonomy): Bacteria > Bacteroidota > Bacteroidia > Bacteroidales > JAGONC01 > JAGLWB01. The sequence continues at coordinate 5,467 of JAGLWB010000009.1, read as the reverse complement.
TAAGTGATTTTTTTATGATAAAAAATAGGGCATTCATTTTTCATTCCTCCTATCATTAAAATGTTATATTTAATCCAAGCAGGTAGGTTCTGGGTTGTGGATATTCGCCCCTGTCGATACCTAACTCCAGGTTTCCGGAACCCGGGATCTCAGGGTCAAATCCGCTATATTCGGTGAAGGTTAGCAGATTCTGTGCTGTGAAGTAGATCCTGAGCCGTTTCAACAAAATCTTTTTGCTCAACCCTTCTGGCAGGGTATAACCCAGGGTGAGTGTGCGTATCCTCATATATGATCCGTTTTCAACAAATCTTGTCGACACGCGCAGGTTGTCATTAGGATCACCGATAAGTACACGCGGTTTCTCATTGCTTGGATTCTCGGGGGTCCAGCGGTCAAGCATGCTCTTTTCCCAGTTGGTTTCACCCCACCCTTCAGTCCAGAATCGGTAACCGTTATAAATTTTGTTGCCACTCACACCGTACAGGAAAATATTGAGATCTATGCCTTTGTAAAAGAAAGTGGCATTAAACCCATATGTGAATTTGGGAATGGGACTGCCTATGAAGACTTTATCCTTGTCGTTGATGGTATCATTGCCATCAATGTCCTTAAATTTGATATCTCCTGGTGCAGTCTTATTAGATTGCAGGGCATGATTTGCGATTTCTTCTTCATCCTGGAAGATGCCTTCCATGATCCATCCATAGAATTGGCTCACGGGTTGTCCTATTTCGGTAAGTGTGGTAAATCTTCCTTTTACATCTCCTGCTGCGATGGACTCGCCGCCTTTGCCAAGGTCGGTGACTTCATTGTTGATGATGGTGAAGTTCAGGGCTATGTTATACTGGAATGTACCCTCATAACGACGGTATTCTGTCCAGAATTCGAACCCCTGATTTTTTACTGAACCTGCGTTAGACACAGAAGGCTGAGCTCCGATATAGAGTGGTATGGGCACTTCCAGAAGCATATCGTCAGTGTTTTTGATGAAATAATCGGCGGTCATATTCCATCTGTCATTAAATAAACCTATATCAACGCCAAGATTGGTCGATTTAACTGATTCCCATTTGATATATGGGTTAGGCACCCTGATTGGATATGAGCCAAAGCCCACTGCCTCATTAGGGTACTGACCAAAGGCATAATTGAATCCTGGTATTATTAGGGAGGCGTAATCATGCAGACGGAGGACATGATCATTACCCAGCATGCCCCATCCGCCACGGAGCTTCAGACGTGTGACAATTTTATTCTCAGGCCAGAATTTTTCATTGGAGAGCTTCCATGCCAGTGAGAAAGAAGGAAAGTTACCCCACTTATTCTCAGCACCAAACCTCGAAGAACCGTCACGGCGGAAGCTGCTCGTCACGAAATAACGGTTATTAAAGGAATATATCACCCTGCCGTAATAGGAAAGCAACGACCAGCCATCACCAATGTTTGATGATTCCTGATCTGTGGTTCCGGCACTGACATATTGCATGAATGGATCGTTTGAGGGTATATTCTTACGTGCACCATACAGCGTTTCATATTTTTGCTCCTGAGCACTCATGCCGGCCATGACCGAAAGATCATGTTTTCCGGCAAACACGTGAGAATATGTGGCATAATTTTCCCATGTCCATGTGTTGTAATAAGCCCAATCGCGGTACACTGAATTTATATCGTTCTTAAAGGTGGGTGTGACAAAATAGATTGGATAGAATCCTTTGTTTTGATTGTTAGCCAGATCAATACCTGCACTGGAGCGGAATTTCAGATCCTCAAATATCTGGTACTCTCCGAAGCAGTTACCAACGATGCGGGTGGTTACATTCTTGTTTTCAGTTCTGTGGTCAAGCCATATCAAAGGGTTTTCCTGCTGAAGGACATCCGAAACCCCGTAATTTCCATCTTCAGTACGTGGTGGTACGGTAGGGTCCATTAAAAGGGCATTCAAAGTGATGCCACCGTAAATGTTGCCAAAAGGCACATGCCTGGCCACCGAGCGGGTGATAGCCACATTTTCACCAAGGATGAAGCGTTTCCCGATCTTATGTTCTGTATTGATTCTTATCGTATAACGGTCGTAATATGAATTTTTGATAATCCCATCCTGCTGATATATATTACCGCTGATGTTGTATGTGGTGAAGTCGTCACCTCCGGTAAATGTGAGCTGGTAATTAGCCATCGGAGCAATCATTTTTATCTGATCTAGCCAGTTTGTGCCTTCTCCCAGGCTCTGGAAATCCTCAAATTCAGGTATGGGAGGCTTATTGGCGTTGACGCGTGCTTCGTTATACAACATAGCAAATTCACTGGCATTACACATTTCAATAGGGTTGTATAATTCCTGCCAGCCATAATACATATCGAAATTAACTGTGGCTTTACCTGGTTTGCCCTTCCTGGTTGTGATAAGGATGACGCCGTTGGCTCCGCGGGCACCGTAAATAGCGCTGGCTGAAGCATCTTTAAGAATATCCACCGATTCCACGTCACCGGGATTCAGATAATCGATGCTGGAAACAGGAATACCGTCAACCACAAATAACGGATCACTGTTGTTGATGGTGGTAATCCCACGGATGTTGACCCTCAGTTTCGCACCGGGTTGACCTGAGGTCTGGGTCACCACCACCCCTGCAGCCTTACCCTGTAAGGCTTGTTCGAGACGTGGAACCGGAGCACGACGGATATCCTCTGATGATACAGAAGATATGGATCCGGTGAGGTCATCACGCTTCTGAACACCATAACCAATGACTACAAGCTCTTCAAGGGAGGTGACTTTGCTTGACAATGAAACATTGATCACATCGCTGATACCTACGACGATTTCCTGCTTTTCATAACCGATATAGGAGAAAACGAGTATGTCTTCATTACTGCTAACAGCGATCCTGTAAGAACCACCCACATCAGTGACTGTACCGGTCAATGTACCCTTAACGATCACATTAACCCCTGGTATTGTGGAACCATCACTGGCATCAGTAACTATTCCTGTCACGATACGCTCCTGGGGATAAGCGGACAGACAGAGAATTAGCATAAAACAAAGAAAGTAGATTTTTTTCTTCATAGGACATTATTTTAAATTGTACTTTGTTAAAGAAAAAGAGTGTATTAAAATACTAAATTACAACAGGTATTTCACAAAATCAATAATTTAATCTTTTTAAATGGTATTCAATATTAATTAGTAAGCCATCCACCACTGAATCCGGCCTTCTTAAGGCCTGTGACGATGTATGGGTTTTTCTTCATGATATCCCAGATCAGTCCTGTATGATAATTTTCAATCATAAGCAGGATTGCTCCCTGGTCTATGCCAATATAATCAACATCAAACCAACCTTCTTCGTTACCCTCTCCAAATGTAAAAGTAGGATTGAAAGCATCTTTGAAGCCGTACTTGCCATAAATTTTTTCACCGTATGCATCATAAATGGCTTTAAGTGCCGGTAGACAAATTTCAGGTGCAAATGGCATAGATCCACCTGCAGCAGTGGGTGCTAAAGTGCCATCGCCAACCTCATAATTTGCGGCTGTACCTCTTGCAGCATAACCCATAAAATGTATTTTGTTACCACCTACGGTTTTAATATAATTCCCTGGCCCATCGCATGCTGTCAGACCCCAGATCTCATCACTGAAATCTTTAAATCCGTGAGGGTTACTGATACAATATGCTCTGTTGCTATATGTCGCCCTCCTGGAGTTTTCGAAATAGTCAATTTCTTTATTTACCATATAATCATCCTGAATACCCCTGAAATCAATATACATATGTGAATAATGATGCCCGAAAAGGGGGCCGAAGTTTACGTGTTTATAACCGTAATGATCGGCCCAGACATAGGTTTTTGTCCACTTTTCCCAGCACTCTTCCGGCGCAGGATGGGTTGGTGATCCGAGAGCCAGGATATACAGGATCATGGCTTCATTATATCCTTGCCATTGGCTTGACAGAAAACCTGATTCAGGATGCCACCCCATGGATAAGAGATTATTGGCATTAAGGAACCAGTCCCATTCAACACGCCGGTATAGGGAGTCACAAAGAGTCCTTATCGTGGTTTCAGTATTATCATCACCATCGAAGTATGACTGGCAGGAAAGAATCCCCGCCATCAACAGACCCGTATCGATAGTTGATAATTCAACTGCTTTAAAACGGTGACCTGTTTTCATGTCCAAAAAATGATAAAAGAATCCCTTATATCCACCAATATAATGCTTTTCAGGACCCTGTTGCAATCGCCATAAAAAAGAAAGCAATTTATGAACCTGGTCTTTTGCTTCTTCTCGCGTAATATAATTGTTGTGTACACCAATGATGTAGGCTGATAAACCATATCCGACAGCAGCGATGCTGGAAAACGACTCAGTAGGAGCTCTGTCTGGTATTAGTCCCGAAACAGGATCAGCAAGCTCCCAGAAATAATTGAATGTTCTAGACTTCAAATCGTTAATGTCGAATGATGGTAAGGGTGAATCGTCAGATACTGGCTTTTCAGGGCTGATATTGCAAAAAATGCCAGTAAAAAAGATGACGGTTACCAGTGAATAAATAATCCTTTTCATAGCTACAATGTTAGAATTTATAAAGTTACAAATTATTTGTAAATGATTGAGAAAAGATTTCCAACCGGCAGTTGGAAACCGTTTCTTTGGAATTGGCATGCATTTGTTTGTTCATTTTTTTGTTCAGGAAAGTTTTAAAGTAAAAGCCGGTTTCATCAGCAATAATAATAAGAACAGTACGTACACGAGGTTGGTTGCCATCCATGGTTGCCAGGAAACAATTGGGATTTTGTGCAGCGAATTGATTACAATCCTGAATGTTCATTTTTTTATTATTTAATGTTAATAAGAAAAGTAATGTAAATTGTAAAAAGGCTTATGTTTTAAATGGGATATTTTAATAAGTGATTTTTAAGATTTGAAAACGGGTAAATATATGAAATAAAAGGAAGAAAAACAAATAATTGAATTGATTTTATTAAAGGGTTCGGAATAATTTGGATAATTTTTATTTTATATTTGTAGTGGAATAGAGTATGATCAATCTATATGGTTGAAAACATTTTACACAAATCACTAAATAGTATTCATCTGTTTTATTAATTTTACAAATCAAAGTCTATAATAAACTAAATTGTAATCGTATGAAAAATTTTGTAATTAGTGCATTGGTAATGATATTGCTGGCGGGGTGTCAGCAAGCCAGTAAAAAGGTTTTACTGGTGTTTAGCTATCATCAGGAGTATGAGTGGGTTGAAGAAGAAACAAGGGGTGTTGATGATATTTTTGCTGATAGAAACTTGATTGTTGAAAAGTTCTATATGGATACAAAACGGTATCCGGATATAGAATCGATTGAAAAAGTATCAGCAGAAGCCATCAGTAAAATAAAAGAGATGGCCCCGGACGTAGTACTTGTTTTTGATGATAATGCATGCAAGTATGTAGC
>JAGLWB010000089.1 GCA_023133655.1 Bacteroidales bacterium | reverse complement strand
AAACATTTGCACCGGGAGAAATTTCATAATTCAACTGGGCCAATAACTGGTTTTCATTCAAGGTCCGGGAAAAGGAGGGATAATCAGGATAGTAATGAATAGGAACTATTATTTCCTCTCTTATCTCCTGACCGTATAACCAGCTAAAAGAAAATAAGCAAGAAATAATGAATAAAACAACAATATGTTTTCTTTTCTCCTTCATATTTGAAGTGTGACAGCTCCCCCACGATAAGACTTCAACCAAAGGTGAAATCTTCGATGCTTTCTACTTCAAAATGCAGGATGGAAAAAAAATAAGGTGGTAAAAAAAATTGGATCTTGAGTTACTGAGTATAATGTTTTTTACATATAATCCAAATTTTGTTATTACAGTAAAATCCCCCGATTTTGTTTTTGACTCTCAGGAGTGTATCACCACCACACTCCTAAAAGCCATTTTTTAAATTTAATAACGACACCACCGTTACCTGTCCATCCGATACGAATTCTGTGCTGAGTTTTATTTGTAAATTTTTATATATAATATAATTAGTTATAAAAAATGTAAATATAGTGAATCTTTACAGCAAAAGCAACTAAAATTTCTAATTAATTCTTCCCTCGTCTTTGTTTCATACGAGGACACGTTAAACCTGAAGGGTAAACTTTTCGGAAAGGGCAATTTTATTCGCACAAATATCTGATAAAAATTTATCAAAAACAAATAAAATCTAGTTTGTATGCATTTATACATTATTAATAATAAAAGGTTACATAAATTCTACATTATCTTTTATAATACAAAAAATATTCCATAATGCTTTCAAAAACAGGCAATATGATAATCGTTTAACTATAATACAATAAAAACAAATAAAAGTTGGTTGTGTAATCTGAAATTTTTTCTATATGGCTGGATATGTGGCGGTTATATAAGTAATAATTATTTGAATTAAAATCTCGATTATAGAATATTTGATGTAAATAATTCTTTCATTCCCTTCTTCTATTCTGACCTATCAAGATATAACATACAAACCGTTTTATTTCATGATTTCATCAAAAAAAATATTCATACAGGGACAATTTTTTTTAACATTTTTTTTTCAGGAAAGAAATCTTTTTCGCAATTCTCTAATTTGTTGTTTTTCCATAGGTACCATATCGCCTAAATGAGCGCTACTAATTAAAGATCGGGCACTTAAGTCAGCCACTTCCAATCTTTCATATGTTGAAAGCAAAGAATCGCCTGTTAACACGATTGAATTATTTTGTATTATAACAGCATTCTTCCCGGCTGAAAACATCGCAGCAAGTTGACAGTAATCATTAATATACGATCCGTACGAAACCTTCGGAATATCCTGTAACAAAATCCAACACTCGGGTATGGTCCTGACATCCAAATTGGTAGCAGTAATACAAAAAGGCATAATTGAGGGAGACTGGGTTTGAATGATGGAATTCAGATGAGGATTTCTTCTATATATCTCCCCATGCAATGCAAATTGCGGGTTTACCCCCCTACCCTTTTTATTTTTTTGGTCAATTATCTTTACAAAATCATCATTTTTAAGGTCAAATATGGGAATATCTGCTGGAGTAATAAGAAAATCATTCCGGTGCAATCTGACCGAAATTGCTCCGGAATTGCTTAATATTAACCCTTTTTCATATGCTCTTTGTGCAATACTAAGCATAGTTGACCGGAGTTCTTCTTCTTCCAAGGAATAAGCATCGACATCAAATTCAAGATTCGTTAAATAATCCCCTTTATCCGTTTCAACACTAAGATCATCATCCGGATATTGCAGATCACCAATTTTATTAGCATCAATAATAACACCTGCACAAAATTCTAGCGCCTCAAACCGGACAAAAGCATCAATTATGCTTTCTCCACCAACAACAACACCATGATTTTCCATAATCACTGCATTTGCTCCGCCAGAAAACTCCTCAGCAATGTTTGCACTTAATTTTTTACTTCCTGGCTGTTCATAACCTGCATACCCTATTGGGCCAACAATCTTTTTAAGATGTGGAATTATATTGATATCGGGTATTTTTCTAACAATACTAAATGAAACAAGAGAAGCAGAATGAGCATGGATGATTGCTTTGATATCAGAGCGTAATTGATAGATTGCTTTATGAAAAGGCAATTCCATAGAGGGTTTAAGGATCCCTTCAGTTTTACCATTGCGATGAAGGCACACGATATCTTCTTCTAATAAATTCCCCTTATCAATACCTGACGGAGTTATCCAGATATCGCCACTCTCATCCCTAATAGAAAAATTACCGCCTGTGGAAGTTGTAAATCCTTTTTGATAAATTCTGTTGGCTATGGAAATTATTTGTTCACGTGGATGCATTTCTATATCTCAAAATTTTTCAAAAAATAAAATTACACAAAAAAAGCCCCCTGAACAAATCCAGGGAGCTAATAGTGTTTTTTAAAAAAAATCTTCCTTACTTTTTATCGTCCCCTACCTCTTCGAAGTCAACATCCGTCACTTCCCCATCATCAGAAGGAGGAGTTCCGGCATCACCTGCGGGTGGCTGCTGTCCGGGTTGTGGGCCTGCCTGTTGTTCCTGCGTAGCCTTATACATCTCTTCACTGGCAGCTTGCCATGAGCTGTTCAAGTTATTCATAGCGGCATCAATCCCATCCATATCTTTGTTGTTATGAGCAGCTTTTAAATCTGCAAGCGCTTTCTCAATGGGCTCCTTCTTTTCAGCAGGTAATTTATCCCCATACTCTTTAAGTTGCTTTTCTGTTTGAAAAATCAATGCATCGGCATTGTTTAATTTATCAACCGATTCTCTCTCTTTTTTATCGGCTTCTTCATTTGCTTTTGCTTCATCTTTCATTTTTTTAATTTCATCCTCGCTCAGTCCTGAAGAAGCTTCAATACGAATATTCTGAGACTTACCAGTTCCTTTATCTTTCGCTGTTACATGAAGAATGCCATTCGCATCAATATCAAAAATTACTTCAACCTGAGGCATACCTCTTGGCGCTGGTGGGATCCCATCAAGATGGAATCGTCCAATGCTTTTATTTTGGTTTGCCATTGGCCGTTCTCCCTGCAAAACATGTATCTCAACTGAAGGCTGGTTATCAGATGCTGTTGAGAATGTTTCAGACTTTTTAACCGGGATAGTTGTATTTGACTCAATCAACTTGGTAAAAACGCTACCCAGGGTTTCGATACCCAGTGATAACGGTGTTACGTCGAGTAGGAGAACATCTTTTACTTCTCCTGTAAGCACTCCACCTTGAATAGCTGCTCCAACGGCTACTACTTCATCGGGATTAACTCCTTTGGAAGGTGTTTTGCCAAAAAAGTTTTCCACCGCTTTCTGGATAATTGGTATACGTGTTGAACCTCCAACCAATATCACTTCATCAATTTCTGAAGTTGCCATGCCGGAATCTTTTAATGCTTTCTTACAAGGTTCAATAACCGCCTGGATATATTTATCTATCAACTGCTCAAACTTTGCCCTGGTCAGTGTTCTTACAAGGTGCTTGGGTATTCCATCAACAGGCATAATATATGGTAAGTTGATTTCGGTAGATGTTGAGCTTGACAATTCAATCTTTGCTTTCTCAGCTCCTTCTTTTAACCTTTGCAATGCCATAGGGTCTTTGCGAAGGTCAATATTCTCATCTTTCTTGAATTCATCAGCCAGCCAATCGATTATTGTCTGGTCAAAATCATCACCACCCAGATGCGTATCGCCATTTGTTGATTTTACTTCAAAAACACCATCTCCCAATTCAAGGATGGAGATATCAAACGTTCCACCTCCCAGGTCAAAAACAGCCAGCTTCACATCCTTGTTTTTCTTATCAATGCCATACGCCAAAGAAGCTGCTGTTGGTTCATTGATGATTCTCTTCACGATTAAACCGGCTATCTCGCCAGCCTCCTTTGTAGCTTGACGCTGTGAATCGCTGAAGTAAGCAGGTACGGTAATCACTGCTTCCGTAACTTCCTGACCCAGGTAATCTTCAGCTGTTTTTTTCATTTTCTGAAGAACCATAGCCGAAATTTCCTGTGGGGTATATAACCGATCATCGATTTTGATCCTTGGTGTGTTATTATCACCCTTTTCAACAATAAAAGGGACCCTGTTAATTTCAGTTTGTACCCTGGAAAAGGGTTCACCCATAAATCTTTTAATAGAAAATATTGTTTTTTGGGGGTTTGTAATAGCCTGACGCTTTGCCGGATCGCCTACTTTGCGTTCACCATTTTCAGTAAATGCGACAATGGAGGGAGTTGTTCTTTTCCCTTCACTGTTAGGAATAACCACAGGCTCATTTCCTTCCATTACCGAGACACATGAATTTGTAGTTCCTAAATCTATTCCAATAATTTTTCCCATAATAATTTATATTATTTTTTGATAATTATATATTTTTTTCAAGTGATAAATATAATTTCAATGATTATGCCAAATCCCAAATCATACAGAAATGCTGACAAAAAATGACAAAAAGGCAGGAACAAATATAAATATTGTCGTATTATGCGGATAAATCAAAAACCAAATAACTGAGATGGATTTATTATCAGAGTTTAACCACCAATTACCATTACAAACTTCAACCCTTTAGTGGTTAATATCTCCTGACTTAATGGATGCAGAGAATAGCTTCTGGATTTATTGTACCGGCAGGAAAATATACCAATGCCATTTATAATATTTGTGTATTCCGGTCGGTCCTGAATGATACTGTTCGACGGTTCATTTACCACCATATATGTATTAAACTCCTCACCGGCAACAGAATATAGAAAATCAACTTTCATTGAAACCCGGGAATCAACTTCAGCTTCCATTTCAGGTTCGTAGGGGATAGCAGATTGCAGAAAAATGTAGAAGTTTTCATTAGCAAACTGGATCAGCATATTTTCACCCCCCTCTGTTGTTTTGGATCTTCTTGTAGTAAAAGGGTAATCAACAGATTTAAAAAGAGTATCGGGATTAGTGAAGAGTTTTTCTTTGTAATTAAAGCGCATGATCACTTCATATCTTCTTCCGTTTTTAGCAGAAACCCATTCAACATCTTTTGCAAAAGAATTATCAGGAAACATAATGGTGGGATGGGTTGGATGGTTTAATGGAGGCTTTAAGATCATAAAATCATGGACAAGTGATGTTTGGGCAGTTATGACCTTACCCGTATTTTGATTTGTAATAATTAATTTGTATTCACTCTCCTCATCAAACTGATCATGTGTAACGGATTGATAGATAACCTGTTCCGGATTATAAAAAATCCCAGGTTCTTTATTATAAATTGTTGTTGTATCAAAATCAAAAGTCCTTATAACACCACCCCATTTCCATTGTTCCATTTGAACAGTTAATGCATCTCCATAACTACTGGAATCAGGCTCCTGTGCCATATACAAAGCATTTGTATCGCCAAGGAATGCTTTATTGACTTTCACATAGGAAATACTATCAGTTTGATTTAATAAACTATAAACAACTGTAATATCCTTCCATTCGGCAATCATATCAATGTCAGTACTACAGCTACCAAGAATTAAGAAGGAAATAATAATAGACTGAAAACGAAAGTATTTCTTCATAGGCGCAAAAATAGGAATTTTATTTATTTATTAATCTGGTTAATGCTAAATTCGCAATCTACATAAATATAATTATTTGTAGCTTTGTCTTGTATTTCATAACGTAAATAAAAAAAATATGTTTACTTCAGGTTTTTCTTCAGTAAAAAAGATAACAACGCATGTTCTTCAGGAAATGAAGCTTAGAGGAGAAAAAATTGCCATGTTGACCGGATATGATTTTTCCATGGCTAAGATCCTTGATGACGCTGGTATTGATATAGTACTTGTTGGTGATTCAGCCTCAAATGTTATTGCCGGGCACAAAACTACAATACCCATTACCCTGAATGAGATGATTTTTCTCGCTTCTTCAGTAATGAAAGCAGTTAACAGAGCACTTGTTGTTGTTGATATGCCCTTTGGAACCTACCAGGGAAACTCCAAAGAAGCATTAAATTCAGCTATCCGTATCATGAAAGAATCAGGCGTTGATGCTGTAAAAATAGAAGGAGGAAGAGAAGTGGTAGAATCAATCAACAGGATTTTGTCAGCCGGTATACCTGTTATGGGACACCTTGGGTTAACGCCTCAATCAATTCATAAATTCGGGACTTATATTGTCAGGGCCACAGAAAAAGAAGAAGCAGACCGGCTTATTGAAGATTCCCGAATCCTGGATGATACAGGTTGCTTCGCGGTTGTGCTTGAAAAAATTCCTGCAAAACTTGCCACCCGGGTTACGAAAGAAATAAAAATACCTACTATAGGCATCGGTGCCGGGTCAGAGGTTGACGGTCAGGTTCTGGTTTTATATGACATGCTTGGCATCACTCAGGATTTCTCGCCCAGGTTTCTTCGCCGGTATCATAATTTACAGGAAGAAATTAAAGGTTCAGTGATGTCGTATATCAATGATGTTAAGACCGTTAATTTTCCGAGTAAAAGGGAGCAGTATTGATTGTCGATTGTCGATTGTCG
>JAGLWB010000088.1 GCA_023133655.1 Bacteroidales bacterium | reverse complement strand
TACTTTCCAAATATCAAACTCAACGTAAACCTGGTAGCCACTACTGACGAAAGCATCATCAATCAGGCCGACATTATTTTACTGGCTATACCATCTACCGCCATTGTAGATTACTTGTTGAAAATCAAACAACATCTTAACAGTAAAAGCGTACTTGTAAATCTTGCGAAAGGGTTTGGGAAAAACAAAAAAACAATTGTGGAAGATTTGAGCGACCTGTTTGATAACCCTGTTTGTGCATTGAAAGGCCCAACATTTGCTCGTGAAATAATAAATAACTCACCAACATCTTTCACTCTTGGAACCCGAAATAAAGAGTGTATTAAACTATTTTCGGAGGTTTTTTCCGATACAAATATCTTTCTTGATTTCACAAGTGACATAACCGGTGTTGAATTATTAAGCATCCTGAAAAATATTTATGCCATCATTATTGGAATTGTGGATGCCAATTTCAATTCAGCGAATCTTCGATTTCTGATCCTGACACATGCATACAATGAAATGCGTGAGATTATGCTTGAGCTAGGCGGCCAAAAGAAAACCATGTTCAGGTATTGCGGCTATGGTGATTTTAGTCTTACGGCTTTGAATGATTTAAGCAGGAACCGAACCCTGGGATTATTAATTGGAAAGGGATTTTTTACGAAAGAAATATCTGATAAGGTTGTGCTGGAAGGGAAAATAGCTGTTAATGTTTTTCATGAAAAACTCATGAAGGGAGATAAATTAAACGGCCGGTTCCCCATGCTTGGAGAATTATATAAAGTTTTCGACCAGGAATACGATATTCCTTCTTTTGTGACAAACATCCTCAAGCTGTACCAAACCCATGACTTCACCTAAAGATAACCCCTTACCCTATTAATAATATCTGCAAACAACCGGTTTATATCATCCGACACCCTAAAAAGCAGGATCAAGCCTCCAAACAGGATAGTTATTAACAAACTTCTGACAAATATGTCCACTACAAAATGTTTCATCTCAGGCATGAAATATCCAGCCATGTAAGAAACAAAACCAATCAAAATAGCTATAATAAACTTATAATTATACGGCTGCATCTTAAACTTCCAAAAAACAAAAAGATACCTGAGCAGGTTAACAATAAATTTCGATAATGCAGAGGCAAAAGCAGCTCCAACAATACCATATTTGGGAATAAAAATAAGATTTGTTATTACGATAAGTATGACCATAAACACCATGATCAAAGCGCCAACCGGGTAATATTTGGAATTACCAATAATGCTTCCATTAACCCCCAAAGCCATATCAAACAGATAGGCCAAGCCTATTAACAGGATAACATACCTTCCGGCTTCAAATTCGGCAGGAAGAATTTTAAATATGTTATCAATGTTGGCCCAAATCCCGATGAGGATAAATAGCCCGATAACCAACTGGTTCAAACAACTTTTAAAATAAATAGTTTTAAGTTTCCCGGTATCATTTTCTTTCCAAGCATCGGCAATAATTGGTGAAGCTATTTTGTAAAGAGAACGCGATGGAAGAATAACCAGTGTACCATAAAAAAAAGCGGTTGTATAAATTCCAGTAGAGCACAATCCAAGAATATCATCAATCATGATCCGGTCAATATTAAATGTGATCACCCCGGTAGCACTGGCAATAATGCCAAACAAACTCATTCCGACCATGGTTTTTACCAGGTCCTTTGACAAAAATTTCAATTGAGGTTTCAGGTTAAAATGACCCTTTTGTATCAAAACGATGATAATAACAAGAGTAGGAATAGCAAAGCAGGATATATAAACTATGACAAATTGATGAAAAGAAAGGATCTGGAAAAAATATAGAAGAATGGCTACTAAAATAAGGATACGTTGCAAAAATTCTTTAAGGAAAATGCCAATAACGGCATTGTATAAAACCTTAAAATAATGATCCAGGATACTAAAGTAAACAGTAACAATAATCAATGGAATGATGGCATTGATATATTCAGCGAGCAATGGTGATTTCTCAAGGCTTTTCGCAACGAGGTAAGGTTTCATGAGAAAAAAAACCAGCAACATAAGTAAAACACCTACCGTAGTAACCATTATTGCAATAAACAGGAATCCATGGTGTTTTGCCTTTTCATCCCGAAAATAGGAAAACATACGGGTTGTTGTACTGATAAACCCTAAGGACGATAATTGTGCAAAGATCAGGGAGTAAGAAACCATGACACTAAGCAGGCCAATCTGTCTGGTTTCCAATATCCGGGGAAAGACAACCCCGGCTGTTGCGAAACCTATCAGTACTCCGACAAAAATAAACACGGTGCCTTTGATGGCTTGTTTTTGGATGATTCCCATTTATTAATATTAAACAGCAAATTTAAAAAAGTTACCGGTTTATTTAACTCTTTTCAAGAAATCAGTTATACAACTATTTTCTTCCATATGCCTGGACGAATTGAATAGGTAAAAAGACAAAATCAGAATTAAAATCCTTAATTTTGGATTATAATGAAAAAAACTGAGATATCGGTCATAGAATTTGATTATCACCCGGAAGTTCTCCGTGATTTTTGCAAAATCATGGAGAATACAGACTTTCGTATCAATATCTTTACTGCTGAAGACATATGGGGGAAAGTGTTAAGTGATGATACTGTCATCCCTGAGAATTTTCAATTGTTCCTTAAAAAAAAGTCGTTATCCGTACCGGAATTTGTCAATTCAAATTGCAAAAAACTGAATAATTCAGACATAATCATTTTTAATACAATAGCCTCAAATTTTAGGTTTTTTTACAATCTAGCGCTTAAACCCATTACAATTGTCAGAATACATAATGCGAATGCATGTTTCAATAAATTAGTTTATTCCTATAAACCCAGATTCACGCTATTTTACTTGTGGAAAGATTTTTCACACTTTATTCGAAAAACCATTGGAAAACTTGACTGGTATTACAGGCGAAAATTCCTGGAGAAGGTCAATTATTATGCTTTTCCCAACAAGGTGATTTTAAATTATGCCATAGAAAATTATGATATACCTAAATCCAAAGCCATCATTCTTCCCATGTCCTTTACTCCTGACGATAAAATTATGAAAAAGAAGGAAGCAAGTGATGTTACAACTATTGCTATTATAGGTAAAGTAGATCAGAGAAATAGAGACTATATCCTTCTATATAGAGCGCTTAAAATTGCTTTAAAAAGAAGCAGTAAGGTTATCAAGCTTGTTTTACTTGGAGTATCAAGTAGCTGTTATGGCAAAAAAATCATAAAACTCTTTAAATCACTGGAAAGTGATAATTTCACATTGGTTAGTTTTAAAAAATTCGTTGAGCAAAGCGTTTTCGTCAATTGTATTGATCAGTCAGATTTTTTTATCATCCCTGTTAAGATTAAAACCCGATACACTATTTACAGTGAAATATATGGCTTAACTAAAATATCCGGAAACATAAACGACATTTTGAAACACAAAAAACCTGCGCTGATTTCTTCCGGGTATCATATTGAAAACAATCTTAAATCAATAGTAGAGCCATTTGAGGATGAATACGATTTAGCAACTAAAATCATATATTGGTGTGAGAATAAAAAATACGATTCGATGTTTATAGATGAAGCATTAGAAAATTACAAACTAAAAAATATTCAAAATCACTTCACAAAAATAACAGACAGCATACTACTGCAAACATATTAGGATTTAAGGTTCGGTTCAAAGCGTTTTCGTTCCCGCTCTTGTTATTCGGCCTACAATTAAATTTCCAGGCCTTTGCTCTAAATGAGAGTTCGATGTGCCTTCTGGGTTTCCAATATCCTGGGAAAGACAACCCCGGCTGTTGCGAAACCTATCAGGACCCCGACAAAAATAAACAGGGTGCCTTTGATGGCCTGTTTTTATAAGCAAGGCATATTTTATTAAGTCTTTATAATCTTTCTTGAAAATACTATATTTCCTTTAATGTCAAAGATTTTAAATATATAAACGCCACTCTGTAAATCTATAATATTTACATTCGTGTGAGTTTGATTTATTTCTTGTGTCTTCAGAACCCTTCCGTTAATATCCAATACATGCAATTCATATGAAACATTTTCTTGATACTCTATAATAATCTCAACTTGATTTTCTGTCGGGTTAGGATAGATTCTTATTTTGTTCAAAATTTTCGAGCTGGGATTAATTGATGTAGTTAAATCAGGACAGGTAATTTCATTAAATTGTAAAACGCCCTCAT
This sequence comes from Bacteroidales bacterium, assembly GCA_023133655.1. GTDB lineage: Bacteria > Bacteroidota > Bacteroidia > Bacteroidales > JAGONC01 > JAGLWB01. Next base: position 23,839 of record JAGLWB010000088.1, on the reverse strand, counting down.
TATTTAATGTACCTCTCCAACATTTACCATTAGGCGATTTCATAATAATTCCTTTATTAATATCACTTATATAAATATCACCATCAGCAATTTGAAGTTTAGCAAAAGGTTCTTTGGTTCCAATACCCACATTTCCTGAATATAAAATTGACATTTTGATATGACTTGGACTAAAATAATCTCCACCGACCCCAAAATCAATTTGGCTGTTACTTTTGTTGCTTAATTCCAAACTCAAATCATTAAATTGAATTAATGAACAATAATCCATCCCAACGAAATCACCATCCGATCCATCAATAAAAACGCCAGCATGCCCTTCACCTAAATATCCAATACCTATTGCTGCCCTGTAACTTTGCCATGTAGGGGAATAACCTTCATTAACTAAAAAATGTGAGTTATTATCAAATACCTCAAATTTGTGATTCATAGTATTTGTTCCAATACCGACGTTTCCATCATTGAAATAAATATCATTTCCATTTGATTGCCACTGTGCAAATCCAATTAAACAGTTGAAAATAGCTACCAATAGTAAAATTAAATTTTTCATAATGATAATTTTTAAGTTAAACGTTTGAATTATTAAATTCAAAATTAAAAAATTTCTTGCTTATTAAAAAACAATTTATGACGTCATTAAGGCATCCTGCAAAAAATAAATTAACCTTAAAACGAATTTTATCCTCTAACATTATATATCAACAAGATCAAGTGACAGGGGTGTTCCGGCTTCAATAAATACTTTTGCTTTCTGTCCAATCACTTCTGCATAGTACTTTGGATGCAATCCCAATCCGGGTCTTATTGATTTAATATTTTCTTTAGACAAAACCTCATCTTTTTGTATATCTCTAACAGCAAATAACGAACGTGCAGAATTCCTGGCACTTTTCTGCTTATCCGTAAGTTCCAGTGTTTGCTTGCCTAATGCTTTTTCAGTTTCCCGAATTGCCATGACCATTTGCCTGAATTGGTCCGGATCTAGCGAAAAATCCCGGTCGAGGCTGGGAATTGACTTATCCAGGATAAAGTGTTTCTCAATAATCCTAGCTCCAAGAGCCACGGCTGCAACAGGCACTGCAATACCCAAAGTATGGTCTGAAAGTCCAACAATAGTCTTGAACCTTTCTTGTAACAAGGTAATCGTAGATAAATTAACCTCCTCAAAAGGAGTAGGATAGGCTGAAGTGCACTTCAGAAGAGCTATTTTATCGTTACCTGCATTCAGGCATGTATCAATAGCTAATTGAATATCATCTTCCCGGGCTATTCCGGTTGAAATTATGACAGGTTTACCTGTCTGAGCGATTCGTTCTATTAACGGAATGTCTGTAATTTCGAGAGAGGCGACCTTATAAGCAGGAACATTAATCGATTCAAGTTTCTCGACTGCCTCTATATCAAATGGAGATGAAAAAAAGTCAAGATCCAATTCATTGGCCAGGGCTTGCAGTTTAGGGTGCCATTCCCATGGGGTAAAAGCCTTTTTGAAAAGGTCATATAGTTTTTGGCCTACCCACAAGCTATCTTTCCGGGTTTGGAACCAGGGTTTATCAGAATTAAGGGTCATTGAATCCGGAGTAAAGGTTTGTAACTTCACGGCATCTGCTCCAGCTTCTTTCATAGCCCTGATGGTTTTGACAGCCAATTCATAATTTTGTTCATGATTTGCTGATAATTCGGCTATGATATATACCTCTTTTCTATTAAACATCTTATTAATTCAAATATGAAGAAAAATCTACATTAAACTCATTATAATTATTGTACTCCTTCAGATTCATTCTGTTGAACTCAATCAAATTAAAAACATTTTCTGTTCTTTTTACTGCCTGTTCTCTAGAGCTGCCAATTCCAATAATAGCCGCAAATCTACCTACAGAGCTTTTTAATTCAGGAACTTCAAATTCGTTATTAAAATGTAAATTAATTAGCTTTATCTCATTTGTTTCTAATTGCTTAATATCATTTATCTTGGTAATCTTTTTAATTTTCGGATTGAGATTTATTGCAGAAATAAATTTAACTGATACAGCAGGATAACTTTTTTCAGTGACAATTTCGTCATACCTTTTGTTTTCACCTAAGCAATTCCATACAGTTGTTTTATAAATATCTACACCACTTAAATACATAGCTACTTCTCTTAAATATCCACCAGGTACACGAATAGCTAATTCTATTAAAAATGCTTTATTATTTTCAATAATCAGTTCACAAGTAGCAACTCCATTTTCAAGATTTATCGCTTTAATACTTTTCTCACATAGGTCAATAATCTCATATTTTATATTGCTATCCAAAATTGATGGTCCAATATGTCTCACGGCTATACCAAAATTATCTCTATTTAATGTAATTCTATCAGAAAAAGCAAGAAAATGAACTTTCTTATTAATTACTTGCATTGTGACATGAACTTCCTGACCTTCAACAAATTTATCCACAAGTACTTCTTTGGTATTTGAATATAATAATGCTTCATTAAATGCATTTTGTAATAGATTCTTATTGCTAATAACAGATGCCCCTCTTTGACCGGAACTATCTACAGGCTTTAGCACCCAAGGTCCATTTATTTCATTAGTAAAATCAATTACTTTATTAAAAGTATCAGCTATAGTATATGGAGCTACTCTAATATTATTCTCACTAAGAACATTTCTCATCTCAGATTTATTAGTTGCTTTATTTGCTGTATCTATAGAAAAACATGGTAAATTTAGTTTATTAGCAACATGAGCTACTGTTGGAACTGCAGTTTCAGAACAAACCGTCATAACTCCATTTATATTTTCTTTTTTACCTATCTCAATATTCCCAATAATGTCAGTTGTACTTATTTTATAGAATGTGTCAGCAAATTTAATTGCAGGTGCATTAGGATTCATATCTGAAACAACAACATTAAGCCCCATATCTTTAGCAATCTTTATAGCTCCAACTTGTTCAACTCCTGCTCCAATAATAAGAATCTTATTCATTAATTATTATGTTTAATTATTTCCAAAAAATTACAACATATTTCTTTCACACCATCAGGGTTAATAATGCTATAGAATTCTTTTGTTTTTAAAGTTTCCATTTTTCTTGATTCAAGTATATTGATAATCTTTGCCCCCATCATTTTTGATGTAGGTAGTTCTGTATAATTACATAATTTATGTATATATCCTAATTGGGAGATGTAATCGGTGTAAGTGGTTTCACGAGTACTAGAAGCAATAACTATTTGAGGTATATAAAACAATGCCATTTCCCACATAGACTTACCAGCAGAAGTTATAGCAATATCAGTCTCTTTGTACAACTGAATCATTCTATTTGTACTAATATTGTTATGCAAACTTATTTCAACAGATTCAATATTTTTTATAAAATCATTAATCTCTTCAGTATCTGAATTTAATGAACCTACAATTATTATAACTTTTCTCAGATAAAATCCTAAAGAATCAATTATCCTTATAAAATATCTAGTAAGGTGATGAGTGTCAGCGTTTCCAAAAAATAATAATAAATTTAATGGATAATTAAATGTCTTTTTCTTTGTATTTATTGCTCTATATTCTTTATTAAATATTAAGTATTTTGGACCTAACAATTTTTTTGTCGTCTTTGGTGTTAAATATGTATGTGTTTTTGATATAATATTGGGATTAATTAGTATATCTGTTGATATTTCGTTTAAGTCAGATATTGTAAAACAAGCAGTTTTGATATTATTAATTCTTAAATTCGAAATAAGTTCCCCAGTATAAAAAATAGGATTATCAGTATCAAATAGTATAAGAGAATACTTAGGAACAAATTCTAAATAAGTTTCAGAATCAAGTTGATGTTGTTTGGTTATTATATGAATTTTATATCCAAGTTTGATTGCTTTCTCAATAGATGATATGGAACTATCAGCGAAAATGAATCCAACACCAAAACCTGCTTTCATACACTCATCTGCTAGTAAAATACAGCGATGAAGATGCCCTTCACCTACCTGATTATTTGCTTCTGCCTTAAAAAATATAGTTTGCTTGTTCTCCAAAATATTTTACTTATATTTCTAATACAAATTCATAATATTTTTCATCGACTCCAAATTTTTTTCTTGTTTCGGTAATTCCCGACAAATAAAAATTATTTTTTTTAATAACTTTTATTGAACATACATTTTGATAATTAATCCAAGCTTTTATTATAGAAATATTTTTATTTATTTTAACCAATTCAATAGCACTCCTTACTAAATATGTACCATATCCACTTCCTTCGTATTTTGTTTTAACAGAGTATCCTATATAAGCGTAACCATCGTAATAATCAATATTTAATGATCCGAGACATTGTTTTTCGTAATACAATAGATACAAATGTTTATTTGGATCGACTATACGATTTTTATACCAATTTAAGAATCTATTATATTCTGGTGGGTCTTCATATCCTGTCCAAAACAAGTTCTTCTTTTCAGCCCTAATTTTTAAATAATCATCATAATTATCTAAAGAGGCTGATTTTAACATACAATTCTTAAAATCCATAATAGGAATTATTCCAATTTATTATTGAGCAGAAAGTTATACTTCAATTCCGCTAAATACCAATCTGTTTCATTGTCAATGTCCTGCACCTGGTAATCCGGTATTTCAAAGCCTCCTTTATTGTCATGGCTTAAGAGGCCGTCTTTTCGCATCCAGTAAAATTGTCCCGCATCGTGATAAGCTGGTTCCATATCTTGTGAACGAACGGTTTTGTATTTAGGATAAAAAAAATCAACTTTTCCGTTTTTCAGTTTAAATGCCCTTTGTACAGGATATCCAAATTTTACGATAGGACGAACCGATGCGAAGGAAGAGTGAATCAGTTGTTCGTAACCTTTTTTAAGATTTATAATTTGTAATAAAGGATTAGTTGCCAGAATACAACAGTAATAGTCAAAGTTTTTTCCAAGCTTATCATAATTCTGAACAACCTCTTCAACCACATCGGCCAGCGTGGCGAAATCATCGGCATTTTTGTTGGTCCGTATAAAAGGGATCTTTGCGCCATATTGCTTTGCGATTGCAGCTATATCTTCATTATCCGTCGAAACCATAACTTCTTGAAACAACCCACTTTGCAGTGCTGTTTCAATACTATAAGCAATAATTGGCTTTCCAAGAAAATCTTTAATGTTTTTTCTTGGTATCCGTTTACTTCCTCCTCTGGCAGGAATGATGGCTAAGTTTTTCATCTATAAAATTCAATAACTTTTTCAATTACAAAATCCTGTTCTTCATCTTTTAATGCAGGATACATTGGCAAACTTAAACAATATTCATAATATTTCTCCGCCACCGGAAAATCGCCTTTCTTATAACCAAACTGAATATAATAGGGTTGGTAATGAACAGGGATATAATGTACCTGGGTAAAAATTTGATTTTCTTTTAAATAATCGTACAAAGCCTTCCTGTTTTCAACCTGAATTACATATAAATGATATGCATGCTCAAACCCATTCTGCAGCATTGGTGTAATTATAGTGGTATTTTTAAACGCCTTGTTATAAGTTTCAGCTATTTTTTTTCTGCGGTTAATTCCCTCATCGGCTCTTTTTAGTTGGGAAATACCAAGTGCAGAATGGATATTTGATAAACGGTAATTAAATCCAAGTTCCTGCATTTCATAGTACCATCCCCCTGGATTATGACTTAACATCGAAGGATCTTTTGTAATACCATGGGTTCGGAGTAATCGTAATTTATTATATAACCCCTCATCACTGGTAGTGATCATCCCGCCTTCGCCTGTAGCAAAGTGTTTAACCGGATGAAAAGAAAAGATTGCCAAATCAGCATACTTTCCATTTCCACAAAATTGCTTTTCCCCTTTTCCATCCAGAAAACATCCACCGGGTGCATGACAAGCATCTTCCAGTATCCATAAATTGTGTTTATCGGCCAGGGTACGGATTTCTTCCATGTTAACCGGATATCCGGCAAAATCGACAGGAATAATTCCTGAAAAAGTACCTTTTGGTGACGATTCCAATAATCGCGAAACTTGATCGATATCAATAGTATAAGTAACAGGATCAATATCAGCAAAACAGACTTCTCCACCACAATATTTAACACAATTAGCGCTGGCAACAAAAGTGATGGGGGTAGTGATGACTTTCGTGTTTTTTTTCACTCCTAATACCAATGCAGATAAATGAAGAGCTGCTGTTCCGCTGGAAACAGCAACAGCATATTTCGAACCAACATAATCAGCAAATTTTTTTTCAAATTCATTGATAGTTGGTCCCTGGGTAAGGAAATCAGATCTGAGCACGTCAACCACAGCCCGGATATCATCTGAAAAAATAAACTGCCGTCCGTAAGGTATTGGTTTCATATCGACTACACTATAAAACTATCATCCAGGTTTTGCTTAATTAGTTCACGAATCTGTTTAACGGTTAACCATTCCTTGTTATTACCCGAACTGTAACTGAATCCAATCTCCACAGGTTTGGCATTATAATACGAAAGGAACTTCTTGTACTTTTCATTTTTCAAAGGAGGAAGAATAATATAATAATCTCCGGCATCAATTGTATTAACCGAGTCACTAATCGTAATCATCTCTTCATGGATTTTTTCTCCGGGACGAATACCGACTTCTTCGATTTTACACTCCGGGCATACAGCTTCAACTACATCAAGAATACGATAGGAAGGGATCTTAGGGACAAAGACTTCTCTACCTATTGAGTTACTCAACGCAAACAAAACCATCTCAACGCCTTCTTCCAATGAAATATTAAACCTGGTCATCTCTTTATGTGTAACCGGAATGACACCATCTTTCCTTTTTTCAAGGAAAAAGGGAATAACCGAACCCCTTGACCCAAATACATTACCATACCTAACAACAGAAAAAGTGATATCCCTGAATCCTTTCATATTATTGGCTGCAATAAATAATTTATCAGAACAAAGTTTCGTTGCCCCATATAAATTAATTGGAGCAGCAGCCTTGTCGGTCGACAAAGCCACAACCTTTTTAACATCCATATCAATAGCAGCTTCAGTAACATTTTCAGCACCGAGTATATTGGTCTTAATAAATTCGGTAGGATTGTATTCTGCAGCAGGCACTTGCTTCAACGCAGCGGCATGTACAATATAATCAATCCCTTCACAAGCTCTTTTAAAACGATCCTTATCCCGAATATCGCCAATAAAATAGCGTATCCCCTTGTAAGTTGAATGGGGAAACTTTTGTGACATCTCAAACTGTTTGAGTTCATCCCTTGAATAAATAACCAAACGTTTAATATTCGGAAACCGGGAAAGGATTATTTCAACAAACTTTTGCCCGAATGACCCGGTACCACCGGTTACCAGGATAGATTTATCTTCAAAATTAATATTTTTCATTGTATATATTTAATCTTTGCAAATTAACTCCTTGAATAATGTATTTTCCCTGTACTTCTTATCAATATTATTTTCTTTATAAAATTCATCAAAAAATGGTTTATATTTTTCCTTTAACATAAAAAAATTCTCAAATTTAGAACCTTCAAATACCCATACTGTCTTTTTAAATTTTGGCAACCTGGAAAATAGATTTCTGTTATACACTAACTTTCCGATCTTTAAAGCAATATACTGAATAAAATACTCAAAATTAAATATTCTTCTCTTATTTTCCTTATAATCATTGTCAATACTATCACAAACTTTCTTAAAATAAAAGGATGTTCGTATGTGATTAAGGCCATCATCATATCCTATCGACCGACTTAAAACACTTCTACGGTTTTCATTCAACTCTGTTTCATTAAAGGCTGAAATTGAATCGGTTGAATAAAACTCATCCAAGTTCTCCCGAAGCTTTTCATAACTCCTTGCAATTAAACACCCGGTATATATTTTGCTTCGATGTAAGGGATCATGGGGTGTAATAAAAATAGTTGGTTTTGATTTATTTAAAATCCATGATTCCATTGCTGTTGTGGATTCATAACCGAGTATTAAGTCTGAAGCATTTATTATTTCATATATATCTTCATTTTGATTCAGATACAGTACGTTTTCGAAATCTTTTAATCTGTTAATTTCATTCCGGGGTTCTTTAAGATCTGCTCCATAAATTTCCTGGGGATGTCTTTTCAAAACAAACAAAATTTCAGGATGGTTAATAATGGCTGTTTTCAAAATTCCTTCAATCAAATCCCTCTCTTTAGCCAAAAAATCTAACCTGGAAAGGTCATTATGATAACTTCTTAAAAGCGATGTTCTCATTCTTTTATGCTCTAATCTACCAAACGACCAGCCAAAATAAGAGATCACATGCTTATAGTCCTGCTTATTATATTTACAAAGAAATTCTTTTTTTGGCAAAAATTTAAATATACTATACCTGTCAAATCCGCTGGCACCAGTAACAACAATCTTGTTTTTATCTTTCGGATGGTTATCAATTAAGAAATCAGCCGTTCTTTTCGACCAGCAGCAAACATACTCCTGAAAAAACTTTTTGTAATGGTTATACCCCCAATAATTAATAGACTTATCAGTTCTGAAATTTCCTTCAGAAAAAAGGGCAAACACTTTAATATTCTGATCATACGCATATTTAGCAATCTTGCGGTGAAAAGGTGAGCCAATAGTATTGGTAGTTAAAACAATGTCTGGTTTTTTCCGGTAAATAGCATAAATATCATAAAGATGAGCATATTCAATTGAGCAATTGAGATACCTTTCAATAAAATAAATAATGGGCATTATTATTTCAGCATCCCTCCCAGAATAGTGATCAAGATAACATAGAACCTTTATTTTCAGACCTTTTCTTTCAATCATAACAGCCTTTAATATGAAATAATCCTTTTGTAACCCACCACCGAAAACGGATAATCATGGCGCCTTTGGCAGGTTTCAAAATGATAGAATAATAAAAAAACAAACCTACTGAAACGACCCACTTTAATAATTCTTCAATTATCCTGCTGTACTTTTCTTTGTTCCTTTTGTTAATCCTGTTCCATTCACTCAATCCTATGCCAATTGCCTGTCTTTTTATAAATTCATTCGTGATACGCGAATCCGGAACAGCATGGTAAACAACTGCATCGGGTAAATAACATACAATCTTATTATGATTGTAAAGCCTGTAAAAGAGCTCCTTTTCTTCATTCCCTTCAAGATTATCCCCTTTTCTGCCTAACGAAACATCAAAACCTCCATACTTATCAAATATTTCTTTTCTGAAAGTCATATTCGAACCGTGAGGATATTTCTTCTTATCAAAAGCTTTTATTTTTTCACCATAATTAAAATACCCCAATAATGGTAAAAGATAACTTGTCATCCAGTTGGGTTTTTCCGATTCATAATTTAACAATATCTTACCTCCAACAGAAGAAACTTCCCTATTTGAGTTCATAAAATCAACTACTTCTTTAAGAAAACTTTTATCAAGCGTAGCATCATCATCGATAAACGTAATGTATTCACCAGATGATTCATTGATACCTAGGTTTCGAGCGAAAGAAATGCCTTGATTTCTCTCCGTGAAATACTTAATCCTTATTTTTGGATGTTCTTTAATAAAATTATAACAAATTGGTTCAGTATTATCAGTAGAATTATTATTGATCAGAATAATTTCAAATCGATCATTATCTAATGTTTGATTTACAATGCTCTCAAGGCAGTCTGGGAGATACTTTTCCCTATTATATGTACAAACAATAGCAGAGATCATAATTATTAAGTTTGATTCTCATTACAAATAATAACAAAAACAATCTTACGAGGATTGTTTTTTTTGCTTCTTCCATTCAAAAATAATGGCAGTAATTATCAACAATATCAGAATTATGGAAGCAGCCAGGGATATCTGCCCTCCAAGATAATAGGCCCTGGGCTTAAATTCAAACTCAAGCGTATGTTCACCGGCTGGCAAAATCATTGCCCTTAAAATATAATTTGCCCGGAAATGGGGGACCTCCTGGCCATCAACATAAGCCTTCCAGCCTTTATCATAAAAAATCTCTGAAAACAGAGTCAGTTGATCTTTGACGGTATTATATTGGTACGTTAAATAATTTGGTTTATAGTCAGTAAGCTCTATTTGTCCAGCTGAATCAACTCCATTCCGATATTCAACTAAATATTCGTTAAATCTTCTATCAATAATGGCTGTTGTGGCAGGATAAAAATCATTTAAGGCAGTGATCTCGGCATCGGCATTATCAACTATTTGATAATTACTGACAAACCATGCATTCCCCAACGCGAAGTTATTTATTAATGGATCGGAGTCAAAATCATAAATTATATATTTCGTATTCAGCATATTAAATACCTTTAGCTGCATCAACCCAACATTCAAAGCCAGATTATCCGGCCTGTTCGACAGGAGGGTAATAAACTGTTCCCGTTCGCCCGACAATTGATAATCAACCAATTCCTGGTATCTTCTGAATTTGGCCCCATGATACCCTCCAATATTTTTATGAAAATAGGAAGTCCTGGCTGATTTGTCAAAGGGTTCCAAAAGGTTGAAAACCCTAAAGGAGATATCTGTATCTTTAAGTATTTTTAAGTCCGCTTTGGTTTGATTAAACGGAACCTCCGCCATGCTTTTTGGAATAAAATTTTCATTGTTCAGGTATCGCTTATTAATTGACCACATATCAACTAATATCAGAATAATTATTATGGGGAACAGATACTTTTCTTTTAATTTCCCGGTCAGATAAGACCAGAGAAGTAATGCGGCTAAAGAAATATAGATCAGGGACCTTAACACATCCATCCTCAACATTTTCAATCTATCTGCATGAATGGCTGTCAGTAACCAGTCAGGAAAACCAAGCTGATCATCCCTTGGCCCCGAAAAATCAAATAAGGTTCCCGCAAATACAATGAATATTAATAGTAATCCGCCAACAATAATAAATGAATGTTTTAATGACTTGATCAATTTCTTTCTATCAATTTTCTTATCAAATATTCTCTGAAAAGCAAGTATGGCCATCAGAGGGATAGTTAGTTGTGCAATAACCAGGGTCATAGAGACCGCCCGGAATTTATTATACATCGGAATGTAATCCAGAAAAAAATTGGTCAGGGGCATGAAGTTTTTACCCCAGGCCAGAAATATTGACAGGATAGTGGCAGTCAGTAGCCACCATTTATAACGGCTTTCAACGATAAACAATCCAAAAACAAATAAAAACATCACGATAGCGCCAACATAAACCGGCCCGGAGGTACCAGGTTGGTTGCCCCAATAAAGTGGAAGTTGTTTAACAATCTGGGTTGCATTAGGAACCCTGTTTTTTGTTAATACTTCATAGGTTTTAGATTTTTTGCTTAACTCTCCATACGATGCCCCTCCCTGGAAATTAGGGATCAAAAGTGTCATCGTTTCAGGTATTCCATAACTCCATGCGGTTGCATAATCCTTATCCAATCCTGTGGTCTGGTTTACTTTATTGAAACTCAATTCCGATTGGCTACGGATCGTATATTTACTGTATTCGTAGGTTCCCCACAAGTTCGAAATATTTATGGCAAGCGCAAGGATTAGGGCAACGATAAGCACGCCCATAGATTTAAGATAATCAGTAATTTTCTTTTCTCTAACCGAATATATAAACTCGGAAAATCCATAAATAAACAGAATAATAAACAAATAATATGTAATCTGAGGATGTCTGGCAGTTATCTCTAAAGAGAGAAATAAAGCAGTTACTACTCCACCAATCAGGTGTTTGCCTTGAAAACATAAAAAAACACCGCTAAGAACAAAAGGTATATATCCAATAGCATAGGCTTTAGTAATATGGCCGGCTTCAATGATTATAAAAAAGTATGAGGAGAATGCAAATGCTATCGCCCCAGCAATACTCAACCAAAATTTTACTTTGAGCGTCCTGAGAAAAACGAAAAAACCAATTAAATACAGAAAAACAATCTTTGCCGGGCTCGGAAGCCACAATTTAAATAGTTGATCTGACTTCTTTATTAAATTTCCCTGATAATTAATGGAAACCTGGTACGCAGGCATTCCTCCAAACATCGAATTCGTCCATAAGGCCTCTTCACCTGTTTCATTTCTATAATCAGCAATTTCTTTAGACATACCCTTCCAATTACTAACATCACTCTGCCTGAGGCTTTTCCCTTCCAGTATGGGATTGAAATAGATAATTGTGATCAGTGCGAAAAAAACAATTACAAAAAGATATGGGGCTATCTTCTTAAGGATTTCTGTATTCATAAAACTTTATTTTGACAGATTTAAACTGCATTTCTATTACGCTACCTCCTTAAAATCAACATATTCTCCTGTATTTTTCTTTTGGGGGTTACCCGCTTTCTCTTGTCAATGATCAATCTTCACATCGCCTTCTTTTCTTCTCAACATGAAGGATTTTGTTCGAAAAAATTTCCCTGCTAATGTTTCAGGTCATTCTTAACCTAGTAAGGTAGAATAAAAATGACCAAGAGCCGGTATATGAAATAAATAATTAATAATATAAGAATTAGTCGATATAAAATATTTCTTTCTGCAAAATTATAACTTTTTTTTCAGCCTACCGGGTATTTTATACTTACGGGTATGATTTTTCAACTTTTTCTTTATCTTTACTGAAAAGAAAAGTTAGCTAACTCAAATTATTTCATAAATTCTAAAATCAGACGATAATGTCAGTTTTTCAAAACCTCATTAATAAGAATAGCAAGATAGCCGTTATTGGACAGGGGTATGTAGGTATACCTCTTGCAATTGAGTTCGCAAAAAAACTTCCTGTTATAGGGTTTGAGATTAATAAGGAAAAACTTGAAACCTTGAGGCAGGGAAAAGATCCAAACCAGGAAATATACGACTCGGAATTTAAAAACCTTGATATTGAATTCACCGATGATGAGCGCAAACTTGATGAGGCTGTTTTTTTTATTGTAGCTGTTCCAACACCCATTGATAAGCATAATCACCCCGACCTCTCCTTGTTAAAATCTGCTTCAGAGACAATAGCACGTCATTTAAAAAAAGGAGATTATGTGGTATACGAATCAACAGTATATCCCGGTGCAACTGAAGATGATTGTGTGCCAATTTTAGAGCGTATATCTAATTTAAAATATAAAGAGGATTTTAAAGTAGGATATTCACCTGAGCGGATAAATCCGGGAGATAAAGTACATACATTAACAAATACAATCAAAATTGTGTCGGGATGCGACGAAGAGAGTTTACATGAGATTTCAAGGGTATACAAATTAGTAATTGAAGCAGACCTGCATCTTGCTGAAACTATTAAAACTGCTGAAGCAGCGAAAATTATCGAAAACACGCAACGAGATGTAAATATTGGCCTCATGAATGAATTGTCAATCATTTTTGGGCGGTTAGGAATAAATACATATGATGTTCTCAAGGCAGCCGGCACAAAATGGAATTTTCTGAATTTCCATCCGGGGCTTGTTGGTGGGCACTGCATCGGGGTTGATCCATACTACCTGGCATACAAAGCACAAGAATTAAAATACCACCCTCAGATCATTAATTCAGGTCGCTTTGTTAACGACTCAATGGGAAGCTACATTGCTAAACAGGTAGTGAAAAGGATGCTTAATAATGGCATCAAACTTCCAGGTGCAAGAGTGATCATATTTGGAGTTACATTTAAAGAGAATGTTGCGGATATCAGAAACTCAAAAACGTTCGATATCGTAAATGAGCTAAATGAATATGGTATTACTATTGAAATAACCGATCCATTTGCAAATCCTGATGAAATCAAAAATGAATACAGCATTCAATTAAATAAAAATCCTCTAATCAATCCCAGGAATTACCAATTCGATGCGGCAATTATTTCAGTAGCTCACGATGAGTACAGAATTTATTGCGAAGATGATTTTAAAAAAATTCTGCAACCGAATGCATTAATAGCTGACATTAAAGGAATATACAGGAAAAAAATAACCGGGTTTAATTATTGGAGTTTGTGATCTCTTTATCTGCATTCTCATGTAAATTATCGATCCCCCTGTTTTGTGCGGTAAATTTTTTTTAAAATTTTAATTGTTTATAAGACTGTTAGTTATAAGAAGAATAACATAAATTTGGGTGTCCTGATGCTACAGTACTTTGTAATTTCTTATTGGTTATTTGTTATTTGTTGTTTCTCAATTTCTGATTTACATTTTTAATTTTTATTTCTCTTGTTCAGATTCCTCTTAATCCGAAATGATAAATCAGGAATATTAATGAGAAATAACCAATATGGAATAAGAGATGAGGAAGTCTTGCTTGTGTTTTGGATGTCCTATTGCACAAAACAGGAGCAGAATTACTATTCGACCTCTTCAAAATCAACATATTCTCCTATATTTTTCTTTTTGGTGTTACCCGCTTTCTCATGTAAATTATCGATCTTCACATCGCCTTCTTTTCTGTTTTCTTCTTCTTTAAATGAAGGATTTTGTTCAAAAAATTTCGCCTGCTGACGTTTTAGGTAATTCTTAACCAGGTAAGGTACAATATACCTGACCAAAAGGCGGTAAATGATGTAAATAATTAGTAATATGAGGATTAACCGGGACAAAATATTTCTTTCTGCAAAATTATAACTTTTTCTTCTTCTTTTATCGTTTTCCCTTTATATAAACAAAAAAAGCCATCCTGTAAGGACAGCCTTTTCTATATATTTATTATACTAAATTTTAACGTTTATCTAACTTCTCATCAGACACAGATAATTTTGTTCTGCCTTTAGCCCTTCTCGCTGATAATATATTACGGCCATTTGCTGATGACATGCGCTTCATGAAGCCGTGCTTATTGCTTCTTTTCCTTCTCGATGGTTGAAATGTTCTTTTTGGCATAACTCTATTTTTTAGGACTGCAAAGGTAAATAATTAATCTAAACAGACAAATTATTTTTTTCTTTTTTTTCAAAAAACAAGCTTGCTCTTGGCAGTCAGGTGTAACACCTGACTGCACAACTCTTAAACCCGTTCTTGCCTGTCAGGTGTTACACCTGACAGAACACACCTGACTGCACACAATTTATCAAATACAGAAATACTGTATATACTTTTGATTTCAATAATTTATTCCTTACTTTTGTACAAAACCGACACTCATGTTATAAAGCAAAAAAAATGAAATTCTTCATTTCTTTATTACTTGCTGTTACTTTTTCAATAAATTTTCTGTGCTCCCAAACAACATTAGTCCTGCAACCCGGACCGGAAGACGGAAAAGATACACGACTTAATTCTCTAGAAGAATATACAGGAGGTACTCAAGAGGAATTTATGGCAGCTGCCTGGACTTATCAAGGTAGGCCAGCCACAGATAGAAGTACGATTGCCTTCAATCTGGACACAATTCTTGCCGGATCAACAATCTTAAATGCAACGTTATCACTATATGGCCCTCCGGGTTTGGTTTCAGGAGGACATTCCACTTTATACGGCTCAAATGAGGCCTGGCTTCTGAGAATTATTTCAGAATGGGACGAACATTCCGTCACCTGGACAACACAACCTTCAACAACGTTACAAAACCGTGTCTATGTTCCTGAATCAACGAAACCTTTTGAAGATTACGAGTTAGATGTAACCAACCTGGTTCAGGATATGATCGATGATCCGGAAAACAGTTTTGGATTTATGTTTAAACTTGAAACTGAAATATATTACAGGAGGTTGAATTTCGCCTCCAGTGATCACCTGGACCCTACTAAACGACCTAAATTAAAAATTACTTTTTTTGAAAGTACGCTCTTAGCTGATTTTACTTATACTATTGAAAACTTAATCGTACAATTTGCTAACCTTTCCCAACATGCTGATTCATATTTGTGGGATTTTGGTGATGGAATAATATCAGAAGATGAAAATCCTATTCATCAATATACTGAAAGCGGGGAATATGAGGTGACGTTAATTGCATATAATGATGCTACTTCAGACACCATAACCAAAACGCTAATCGTATATAAATTGCCAATTTCAGCATTTGATTTTAGCATCGATGACTTAACTCTATTTTTCATTAACCTTTCCCAAAATGCTGATTCGTATTTGTGGAATTTTGGCGACGGAATAATGTCAGAAAACGAAAATCCGACACATCAATATACTGAAAGCGGAGAATATGATGTGACGTTAATCGCATATAATGATTTTACTTCAGACACCATAACCAAAACACTAACCGTATGTAAGATGCCAATTTCAGCATTTGATTTTAGCATTGATGACTTTACCCTGTTTTTTACTAATCTTTCTCTAAATGCCGATACATATTTTTGGACTTTCGGTGATGGAAATCTATCTATTCTTGAAAATCCAATATACACCTATTCTATAGAAGGGAAGTATATTGTAAGCTTAGTTGCCACTAATGCGTGTGGGGAGGATACCCTAAATAAGAGTGTTATCATTTGTAAATTACCGATTGCAAACTTTGAGTATAAACAGACCACCGGATATGAAGTTTCATTTATCAATAAATCACTGGAATACGAGTCTTGTTATTGGTACTTTGGAGATGGCTCAGGGTCATTTGATCAGGATCCTACACATATTTATAATCAACCGGGTAATTATACGATCAAACTAATTATTGATAACTATTGTGGGTCTGATACCCTTTTAACGATAATCTATGTAAGCCCGCTTCCAATTGCAGATTTTACGTATGATGTAATTGGCCAAAAAGTAATTTTAAATAACCATTCGGAAAATGCGGATTCCTATATATGGTACTTAGGCGATGGTGAAACCTGCAATACGTTTGAGACCTCTCATGTTTATTCAAAAGCAGGTGATTATGCCATTACATTGATCGCATCTAATGATTATGGATCGGATATGCAGACCAAACTCTTAACTATTTCAGTGGATAGGCCGTATAAAGAACGATCATTTATTATTTATCCCAACCCAACACATGGTTTATTAACTATAAAGCTCATTAATATAGACCCGATCGATGCAATAATTGACCTGTTCAATTACCGGGGTAAATTCATTAAATCGTATGCCTTATTCATTGATGGTGAATCAACAATCGATTTATCTGAATTTCCTTCCGGGATCTATACGTTAAAACTGAAAAGTGATTTGCTCAATAACCGGATCAAGAAAGTAGTGAAGCTGTTTTAAAGATAACGGCTGTCAGGTGTAACACCTGACAGCACAACTTTTTATGGGGACACCTGACAGTACAACTCTTTGTTTTTATCAAGTGTCATTGATTTATCCGATATGATAAATTAGGAATTCCAATGAGAAATGATAAATTAGGAATATTAATAAAGAATAACCAATAACAAATTAGAAATCAGAAAGTTGGCATGTCTGTCAGGTGTTACACCTGACAGCACACACCTGACAGCACCTAACTCTTCTCCGGAATATGCTTTAAGGTTTCAACCAGAAACTCATAAAACTTCTTAACTGTCTCAATATTAACCTTTTCGTCAGGTGAGTGTGGGTAACGAATGGTTGGTCCGAAGGAAATCATATCCCATTCAGGATAAACAGCGCCAAAAAGGGCACACTCAAGGCCCGCATGAATTGCTGTTATGGCCGGAACTTTTCCAAACTTGTCTTCGTATACTTTCAACATTACTTTTAAAATAGGGGAATCAGGATTGGGATTCCATCCGGGATAAGTACCATCGAACCATACCTCTGCGCCGGCTAATTTGAAAATACTATCAATCATATTACCCAGGTCTTCCTTGGCCGAATCAACTGAACTCCTCATCAGGCACTGAACCTCAATCTCACCATTGGTCTGTTTAATGGTTGAAAGGTTAGTAGATGTTTCAATCAGGCCTTCCATTGTATCACTCATCCTTATTACACCGTTTGGGCAGCCAACTATTGCATCAATTAGATTATTCTGCGTCTTTTCATCAATCAATGAGGTTGGGAGTTCAAATTCAACAGCCCCGAATGTCACATCAGGCTCTGTGTGGGCAAGCTCTCGTTTTACGGTAGCTTCAAATTCACCAATGCATTTTTCAAACTCTGCTTTATGTTCCTTTGGTAAAACCACCTGCACAAAACCATCACGGGGAATGGCATTTCTAAGATTTCCCGCATCCACATAGGCCAACCTCACTTCATGTTTCTTTACACCATGTTTTAAATAGCGAAATAAAATTTTATTGGCATTACCCCTGCCAAGATGTATATCCAAGCCGGAGTGCCCTCCTTTCAAGCCACCAACTATTATCTTATACCCAATAACATCCGAAGGCACAGCATTTTCTTTATAATTAAACTTCATGTTGGCATTGGTGCCTCCAGCACAACCAATATATAGTTCACCCTCATCTTCAGAATCCATATTGATCAGGATATCCCCTTTTAAGGTTCCCTTTTTCAGACCAAAAGCACCGGTCATGCCAGTTTCTTCATCAACGGTAAACAGCGCCTCAATCGGGCCGTGAGCAATATCATTTGACTCCAGCACGGCCATCGCCGCAGCTACACCCATTCCATTATCCGCACCAAGGGTAGTACCACGTGCTGTTACCCATTCTCCGTCAATATAAGCATCGATCGGATCATTTTCAAAATCATGGTCAACATCGTTGTTTTTTTGCGGTACCATATCAAGATGCCCCTGAAGAATTACTATCTTCCGGTTTCCCATCCCTGGTGTAGCGGGTTTTTTTATTATCACATTTTCAATCTCATCAACGATGGTTTCAAGGCCAAGATTTTCACCAAACTCTTTCATAAACTGTACGATCCGGCCTTCTTTTTTTGAAGGGCGAGGTATCTCGGTAAGGCTATAAAAATTTTTCCATATACCTTTGGGATCAAGGTTTGCTATTTCTTTACTCATTATTTAATCCTCCGCATTATTTTAATTAAATGAATTTGTTTCATTCGAAAAGGAGATAGTTATTCATGACATGCACATGAATCAAACAAATAACCTCCCTGTGAACGGGCAAAATTAAGATATATTTTTGAATGACTTAAATAAAATATAACTTGAATCTTCCGAAGGAAAATCAAATGATGACTTCGTTTTTATTGGCTACTGCCTACCGGCTACCGGCTACTGATTAAGCATCACCGGCATCACAAGCATGAGAAGGTCTTCATTCTTACTTTCCTCATCGACCGGTAAGAGGATACCGGCCCGATTAGGAGCAGACATTTCCAGGCGAACCTCTTCAGAATCGATATTACTGACCATTTCCTGAAGAAACTTTGAATTGAAACCAATTTCCATATCCTCACCTTGATAATTACAACTTAACCGCTCTTTGGCTTCGTTGGAAAAGTCGATATCTTCTCCTGAAAGGATAAGTTCTTTTCCGCTGATCTTTAACCGTATCTGATGTGTCGATTGATTTGCAAACAATGAAATTCTTCTGATTGAAGTTAAGAACGACAACCTGTTGATGGTAAGGACATTTGGGTTTTCGGTAGGTATGACTGCCTCATAATTTGGATATTTTCCATCAATCAGGCGACAAGCCAGATGTACATTCTCAAAAGAAAAAAAAGCATTTGTGTCGTTATAGTCTATCTGCACCGGGAAATCTTCATGTGACAGCAATATTTTGAGTTGATTAAGCGGTTTCTTAGGAATAATAAATGAGGTTACACTTTCTGCAGGTGTGTCGGTCCTCTTGTACTTAACCAGTTTATGGGCATCGGTTGCCACGAAGATAAACTCTTCGGGCGACAATTCACAAAATACACCCGACATAACAGGGCGGAGTTCGTCATTTCCGGCAGCAAAAACAGTCTTGGTAATAGCTTTGGCCAAAACAAAAGAGTTAAAGGTAATAGACGTTGTATTTTCCTGAATCGGAACTTTGGGAAATTCATCACTGTTGTGGCCCGTAAGTTTATACTTTCCTTCACCGGCTGAGATCTCAATACCAAATGTTTCATTATCAATTGTGAATGTGATTGGAATATCTGAAAATGTTTTCAGTGTGTCAATTAAAATTTTTGCAGGAATGGCAACAACACCATGTTCCTCTGCTTTCGTAGTGGCAATTGTCACCGTCATAGTGGTTTCAAGGTCAGATGCAGTAACAACCAAATTCTCATCCTGCAGGTTGAACAAAAAATCATCTAAAATCGGTAACGTATTGCTGGTACTTAAAACCCCGCTAATGGCTTGTAAATTCTTGAGAAGCAGCGAACTGGATACAATAAACTTCATAATTATTAATTTTCTATTTAACTAAAATTATTGACTGTAAAAATAACAAAAAACAAATAACAAATAACAAAATAACAAAATAATGATAAATCTAAATACTCTTTTTTTTATCGCGTATCGTGTATTGCCTTTTACGCATTAATCACTATCACCGCAATACGATATAATCACCATCCTCATTTACTTTAATAATTGTAGAAGGACGAATATCATGTAACCTATCTCTGTGAACATTCACTGCAAGATCAACACGGTCAATGATCTCCCTGGTAATATTGTTATATATCAATGGTGCAGGTTCGCTGGTGAAATTAGCCGATGTGGAAACAATTGGTTTATTAAATAAATTAATAAGTCGCCTGCAAAATAAATCCTTTACAATACGAATAGCCACCGAACCATCAGAAGCCAATACATTTTTTGCCAGATTCTTTGCATTTGGATAAACAACAGTTAATGGAGTATCAACGCTACTGAGCAAATCCCATGTAATATCCGGAATAAATTTTACATAGTTTATTAATTTTTCAGGTTGATCCAACAAAACAATAAAGCTCATTGATTTCTTTCTTTTCTTTATCTTACAGACCTTCTGCACTGACTTAACGCTTGTTGCATCACAACCAATGCCCCACAAAGTATCAGTTGGGTACAAAATTATTCCACCCGATTCAAGAACCTTTGCTGCCTTAATTATTTCTTCTCTCATCTGTTAACCTATCTAATAATTGCTCTTTTGTTATGGTAACTGCACATCTAAAATGTTTTTTCGGACAACTTCTCAACCCATGAAAACCGCAAGGACGACAATCCAACTGCTCTTGTGTTTCGATAACCTTTGAATTCTCTGACAAGGGCCCAAAACCAAAAGCAGGTATAGTAGAACAAAAAATTGTTGTCACAGGTGCATTCACCGATGAAGCAAGATGCTGCGGAGCTGAATCATTTACATAATTCATTTCAGCATCCTTCATAAGCGAAGCAGTCTGTAACAAACTCAAATTACCAGCCAGGTTGATCACCCTTGAATTGTCTGAATCTGATAAAATCCGATCACATAATTCCCTGTCGCTACCCGAGCCTATCAAAAAAGTAGCAAATTTCTCAGGTAGAGCATTTGCAAAATCAACCCATTTTTCAACAGGAAACTGCTTGGTAAACCACAATGA
The DNA here is from genome assembly GCA_023133655.1 of Bacteroidales bacterium. Classification (GTDB taxonomy): domain Bacteria; phylum Bacteroidota; class Bacteroidia; order Bacteroidales; family JAGONC01; genus JAGLWB01. The sequence continues at coordinate 2,447 of JAGLWB010000088.1, read as the reverse complement.
AGCCGGGGCTATGCAAATGTACGGATTCGTTTTATATTTTTTGATGCCAGCATAATCATTTTCTGACGGATACAACATGGGGCTTCTAAAGGGCTTAATTTGAAGAAGATGAAGTAATTCCAGATTTCTGTCAACCTCATGAAGATCCTCTCCTCCAGTTGAAAACAGATGTTTCACCCTTGTACTATAAAAAAAAGAAAACGGATTCTTATCAAAGCCGATGGTCTGTTTTGAACCGGCTAACACCGTTAACAATCCTGTTGAACTGAATCGTTGTACATTAACAATCAAATCATATGACTTCTTTCTTATCTTAAATAAAATTTTGAAATAATTTTTGTATTTTCTATTGGCTTTATCCCATATTATTATCTCGTTTAAAAAAGGATGATTTTCAAAAAGAGGCTCAATACCTTTTTTCAATAAAAAATCAATTTTTGCATCAGGCAAAGCCTGGTGAAGACTTTCAACCAAAGGTGTAGCCAGGATCACATCACCAATAGAGGCCGTTTGTATAACAAGAATTCGTTTCATACTTGCAAACTATACTCCCGTAAAGCATCATTTAATGATGTCTTCATGTTTGTTGATTCCTCACGTTTCCCAATGATTAAAGCACAAGCCACCTGGTACTCCCCTGCTTCAAATTTTTTAGAATAGGATCCCGGAATAACAACCGACCTTGCGGGAACATATCCTTTGATCACTCTCGGTTCAGAAGCTGTTACATCAATTATCTTTGTTGATTTAGTAATAACCACATTTGCTCCCAAAACAGCTTCTTTTTCAATTCGCACACCTTCAACAACAATGCACCTTGATCCAATGAAACAATTATCTTCAATGATAACAGGAGAGGCCTGAACAGGCTCCAGGACTCCACCAACGCCCACCCCTCCACTTAAGTGAACATTTTTGCCTATTTGAGCACACGACCCAACCGTAGCCCAGGTATCCACCATTGTGCCACTATCAACATAGGCACCAATATTTATGTAGGACGGCATCATGATCACTCCCGAAGCTATATACGAACCATAACGGGCAATAGCATGTGGTACTACCCTAACACCCAAATCTTTATAATTTTTCTTCAGCGCTATCTTATCATGAAATTCAAAAGGCCCAACCGTTGTTGTTTCCATTCCCTGTAATGGAAAATATAGAATTACAGCTTTTTTGATCCATTCATTGACTTTCCAAACATCCTTTGCTTCACGCTCATCAGGAGGGTCAGCTACGCGGATTTTACCTTTGTCCAGCATTTCAATAACCTCCCGAATAGCATTTTGAGTCACAGGCTCATTAATAAGGTCTCTTTTCTCCCAGGATGATTCGATGATCTTTTTTAATTCTTCCAGCATACAGTATGTTTTGAATTTATTACGTGATCCGTATTACAAAATTAGTCAAAAAAAGCAATGGCCGATCGTGTATCATCTATTTTTTAGCTAAATTTGCATCCTTGAAAAATATTGAAGGTAATGGGGCGAATAATAAGTATTGATTATGGGCAGAAACGGGTAGGTATTGCCGTTACGGATGAAAATCAAATGATTGCCAACGCATTGACCACTGTACATGCAAAAGATATCATTGAATTTCTTAAAAATTACATAGGGAGTGAAAACGTTGAACGTTTTGTAGTTGGGGAGCCCAGGCAAATGAACTATCAACCTTCTGAATCAGCTAAATACATCGATGCCTTTATTCGAAAGCTAAAAAAAGAATTTCCGGAACTACCTATTGACCGGATAGATGAAAGGTTTACCTCAAAAATTGCTCAACAAACCATGATTGTAGCTGGATTAAAGAAAAAAAAGAGGCAGAATAAAGCTTTAGTTGACAGTATTAGTGCCACATTAATATTGCAGTCTTATCTAGAAACCAGATCGCGAAAATAATGATTACTCCGGCTAAAAAGTTGCCGGATCCAAACGAAATAAAATGATATTACCAGTAGTTGCATACGGCCACCCAATGCTTAGAAAAATTGCCCAAAACATCGAAAAGGATTATCCGGATTTGAATGAATTGATCGATAATATGTTCGAAACAATGTACTCTTCAAATGGCGTTGGATTGGCAGCCCCTCAGGTTAACCGGTCAATAAAATTGTTTCTGGTTGACACAACTCCTTATGCCGAAGAATTTACTGAAGCAGTTAATTTTAAAAAAGTAATTATTAATCCACAAATTATTAAAGAAGCGGGGAAAAAGTGGTCTTTTAATGAAGGATGTCTTAGTATTCCGGATATTCGTGAAGATGTTATCAGAAAACCTGAAATTCACATTCAATATTATGACACTGACTTTAAATTCCACGATGAAACATATGATGGCGTGATCGCCCGGGTCATTCAACACGAATATGACCATCTGGAAGGTATCTTATTTGTTGACAAGATCAGCTCGCTCAGAAAAACACTATTAAAAAGAAAATTAAC
>JAGLWB010000087.1 GCA_023133655.1 Bacteroidales bacterium | reverse complement strand
ATTGAGTGCATCACGTTTAAAGAAAGCCGGAAAATCTCTCTCCTCAACCATATTAATCATGTGATCGGAAACGGCTTTTATTTCATCTGTGTCGAGAATGCCAATAACCACATTGTTTACTCCTCTTGATTTTGGTGCTGTCTCAGCAGCAACTGCCATGGCTTCAGCCACTCGCCTGACTGCTTCGGTTTTTATTTTATCGCTTAGTTCCATATTTTGCGTATGTTGAAAATTATTCTGAAAGAATGTCTAAATATCTCCTGCAAATGTAACATCCTACTCTTATTCAATTATGATTTTCTTAATTATGGGCTGATTTTTTTTAAGACTATATATTCTAATTGAACCTCTTTCAATAATTAGCTTGTCAAGTAAGCGGATTATTTCTTCATTATTATCAACTTTACGAGAATCAGTATATAAATACCCGGCTCCTTTATCAATCATTGATTTAAGCTTATATGCCTCTAAATCATCATTATGATATCCCCAACCTTTTTTGTCAATATAGTAAAAGAAAATAAAATGTGATTCATCATTTCCTGCAACAACTAAAGAATTTTTTGGCACTGCATCTTGAAGTTCATTTTTATACAGTAATAAATCTTTATTGAACCCAGGTGAATCAGGATCCCATCTTCCCTGCATTCTTAAATAAACGGTTAAAGGTAAAATTAGCAAGAGAATAATAGTAAAATATCGAATAAAAGAATTTTTAAGGTTTAGAAGGTTATATGCTCCATAACTTACCAAAATGAAAAGTAAAGGATAAAATGGAAAGAGATAATAATCATGAATTTTTGCTATCATATTTATCTCAAAAAGGAAATAGGCTAATACTGTTATGCCCCAAGCAACAATCAAGGGAAACTTGGGGCTTTTATAAGATTTTTTTTGAATAAGAAAATAAAAACCTGCTAAAAAGAAAATTACTGAACCATAATTTAATAGTAATTCAGGTAATGTTGAAATTAAATTATGTTGGAGATAATCCAGAATAGTTGCAAAAGGGACTTTATTGTCAAAAACTCCACTTACTATCCCGTTACCATGCCAATGAGGAACAACGCTCAAATACCATGCTAATGGCAAAAGTAAAAAGCTGAAAATTCCCAGAGCTCTGAATATTATTTTTTTGCTTATACCATTTTTTAAAAAATAGATTAGAAAATAAGCGAATGGAACAATGAAATAAATAATAAATGGAAGCTTGCATAATGCTCCAATACTCAATAATAATCCACTAAATAATAATAAATTCACCTGACCATACCTATACCATTTAAAGAAAAAAGCGACACCCCATATTGAGCAACATAAAGCGAGATTATCAGGAAGGGGGTTTATAGTATAATAATAGAAGCTTGGTGAAAAATTAAATGTCCATGCACCGATAAGAGCTATCACTTCATTATGGAATATTGCAAACAATAGTTTATAAATACCTAAAATTGAAATCAATCCAACAATAAACATGAAAATCCTACTTATCAGCAAGTGATTTCCAAAAATTTTATACGTGCCGGCTACCAACCATTGCATTAGAGGAAATTCCATCCTAAATATTCCGTCTCCATCCCCTCTGTCATTTCGTCGTGGATTTAAAATATTCATATCCTCTTCATAGAAATTTATTATGACCGATTGGGTCTGAGTTTGCCTCCAGGCGTGAATACTCATCAAATCCTTTGTGAAATCGTTATAATGCATTATAAAACTAATCACTACTATTGAAAACAATATTAAATATCTAAACGTTTTTTTCATTCATTTTTCCGTTTACTATGCAGATGGTTAGCTGTAACCTTCGCCCATAACTCACTTATTAATCCAACCAGACCCTGTAAAAATACAGATTAATTTTAATATCATCCCTGTATGTTGTTGTACAAAATTACCAATTCGCATATCGTTATTCGGATATCGTATATCAACAAAATCAAATATCATTTATCATTTATCATTTATCTGATATCTTTGTACTCTTAACCGATCAGAAAAACATTATTCATCATCTATGACAAATAGGAAAAAAGAACATGTTGAGCTTGCTGCACTTGCCAGGGTGGATTTGAAAGATATCGACAAAAGGTTTCATTACGAACCTCTCCTGTCAGGCCATCCATCAGAAACGCCTGAACCGTTTCATTTTCTTGGCAAGACAATGAATGTCCCTCTTTGGATATCCAGTATGACCGGTGGCACAACGCTGGCTAAAAAAATAAATCGTAACCTGGCAAAAGCCTGTCGTGAATTTGGCCTTGGCATGGGACTGGGATCCTGCAGAAAATTACTTGACAACGACACATACCTCGGAGATTTTGACCTTCGGGATATTATCGGCACGCAACAGCCATTTTTTGCAAACCTGGGAATCGCACAAATAGAAAAACTGCTTGAAGAAAAAAGAATTGATAAAATTTATAAACTCCTGGAAAAATTAAATGCCGACGGGCTGATCATCCATGTGAATCCTTTGCAGGAATGGCTGCAACCGGAAGGAGATAAAATCAGAAATGCACCAATAGAAACCATCGAAAAACTTATTCAAACAGCGAAGTTCGATATTATTGTAAAAGAAGTTGGCCAGGGTATGGGGCCGGAAAGCCTGAAGAGGTTGCTCCAGCTGCCGGTCGCTGCTATTGAATTCGGGGCCTTTGGCGGAACCAACTTTAGCAAAATGGAGGTGATGCGCTCCGGAAAAAAACAGCCTGTGTATGATGAAGCCTTTACCATGGTAGGCCACGATGCATTTGAAATGACAAATATGATAAATTCAATCCTCATCAAAGGAATAAATGTGAAATGCAAGCATATCATTATTTCGGGAGGAATCAATTCTTTTCTGGATGGCTATTATTTGATCAATAAATGCAGCCTGCCGGCAATTTACGGACAGGCATCGGCATTCCTGAAACATGCCAACGAATCTTATGACTCGCTACAGAATTTTGTCAAGGAACAGATTACGGGGTTACAAATGGCAAAGGCTTATCTTAATGTAAAATGAATGGGAAGAACTGTTGGTTATTGGAATTTAACAGGAAAAAACCAGCTGCTAAATCAGCAAGGGATAAATACCATATTGGTATACAAATCACAAAAGATAATTTCCAAATAAAAAACTTAAGATTTGTATCTTAATACCTGTAATGATCGGGCTTATACGGCCCATCCTTAGGAAAGCCAATATATTTAGCTTGTTCATCCGACATCTTTGTAAGCTTAACCCCCAGCTGTTCGAGGTGTAACCTTGCTACTTCTTCATCAAGCTTTTTAGGCAGGCGATAAACATCCAATTCATATTCATTATTCCAAAGCTCCATCTGAGCCAACACCTGGTTTGAAAACGAATTACTCATCACAAACGAAGGATGACCAGTGGCACAACCAAGGTTAACCAGACGGCCTTCAGCTAACAAATAAATTGAATGGCCATCTTCAAAAACAAATTTATCGACCTGTGGTTTAATATTGATTTTTTTAATACCCGGCAAATTATGAAGTTCAGCCACCTGGATCTCATTATCAAAATGACCAATATTGCAAACAATGGCTTCGTCTTTCATCTTTGACATGTGCTCGGCTGTTAAAACATCTTTGTTTCCGGAAGCAGTCACAAAAATATTACCTTCTTTGAGGGTTTCGTCGATGGTTGTAACCTTAAATCCTTCCATGGCAGCCTGTAAAGCACAAATAGGATCAATTTCAGTCACCATCACCCTGGCTCCGTATGACCTCATCGACTTAGCGCATCCTTTGCCAACATCACCATAACCAAGAACAACCACTACTTTTCCGGCAATCATCACATCCGTTGCTCTTTTTATTCCATCGGCAAGCGATTCCCGGCAACCATACAGATTGTCGAATTTTGATTTGGTCACCGAATCATTAACATTGAATGCCGGCACCAAAAGAGTACCATCTTCCATCATTTGATATAACCGGTGAACTCCGGTGGTTGTCTCCTCAGAAGCCCCTTTCCAATCTTTTACCAATTTATGCCAAAAATTTTTGTCCTCAACAAAGATCTCTTTAAATCGCTTCAAAAGGGCAATTTCATCTTCGGTGTCAGGCTTCTGGGTTAAAAGAGAAGGGTCATTTTCAACAGCATACCCTTTATGAAGCATTAAGGTTGCATCTCCACCATCATCAACAACAAGATGCGGGCCTTTTCCATCGGCAAATGAAAGCGCTTGGGTTGTACACCACCAGTATTCATCAATCGTTTCACCTTTCCATGCAAATACAGGGACACCATTCGCAGCTATAGCTGCTGCTGCATGGTCCTGTGTAGAAAAAATATTACAGCTCGCCCACCTTACCTCAGCTCCTAACTCAATAAAGGTTTCTATCAAAACTGCAGTCTGAATCGTCATGTGCAATGATCCTGTTATCCTGGCTCCTTTAAGTGGCTTCGTCTCTGAGTATTTTGCTCTGATGGCCATCAATCCGGGCATCTCCTTTTCAGCAATCCGGATTTCTTTTCTTCCATATTCAGCCAGGTTGATATCTTTAATTTTATACGTTAATCCTGTCTCTTTCATTACTTGTTCCATTTCCAATGATTATTTACAACTATTTTAAATTACTATCTTTGCGGACGCAAAAATACTAATATTTAGAAACATTACAAAATAAATAACAACACAACAAGTTAAAATATAACATGATTTAACACACATGACCGCCCCACAAACAATAAACATACACAAAGCGTTGGAACAACGAATCCTGGTTCTTGATGGGGCGATGGGAACAATGATCCAGCGGTATCAGCTCGAAGAGAATGACTTTCGTGGAAAACAATTTGTCAATCATCCTTCTCCTCTTAAAGGAATTAATGACCTCCTTTCTCTTACAAAGCCTGAAATCATCAAGGAAATCCATCGGGAATACCTTGAAGCCGGTGCCGATATTATTGAAACTAACACATTCAATGCAACAAGCATTTCACTGGCTGATTACCAGTTGGAAGACTATGCCTACGAAATAAATCTGGTAAGTGCCAGGCTGGCTGTTGAAGTGGCCAAACAATTTACCCTGACCGATCCGTTAAAGCCCAGATTTGTAGCCGGAGCTATTGGCCCGACAAACAAAACAGCTTCACTTTCTCCGGATGTGAATAATCCCGGTTTCAGGGCCGTTACCTTTGATGACCTTATGGAAAGCTACAAAGAACAGGTTGAAGGCCTTGAAGATGGAGGTGTGGATATTCTTCTCGTTGAAACAATCTTCGATACCCTGAACGCCAAAGCTGCTCTTTACGCTATTAACGAAGTGGCAAAAAAGAAAAACAAACGGTTGCCGGTAATGGTATCGGGAACGATCACTGATTTAAGCGGGAGAACTTTATCCGGGCAGACTGTAGAAGCATTTCTTTATTCTCTTTCTCACCTTAATCTGTTAAGTATTGGCCTTAATTGCTCCCTCGGTGCCCGGGAGATGCGGATTTTCCTCGAAGAGTTGTCTCACAAGGCTCCAATTGCTGTGAGTGTTTATCCCAATGCCGGCCTTCCCAATCAATTTGGCGAATACGATGAGACACCGGAAGAAATGGGCGCGGTTATCAAT
>JAGLWB010000086.1 GCA_023133655.1 Bacteroidales bacterium | reverse complement strand
TCCTGCCACTGATCAAGAGACGACCTCGTTACCTCAAACCCCGAGCTGGACGTTGATCAAAACCAGCACTACGAGCCCTAACACGTATGCTACGGTAGGGGATGTACTTACTTATGATATAGTTGTTACGAACACGGGCAATGTTACTATCAGCGGTGTTGCAGTGAGCGATCCTGATGCTGATGCACCACCTGAACGTGGATCGGACCAGGTTGGTAATAATGATAATTTACTGGAAGTTGGAGAGATCTGGACATATACGGCGACCCATACTGTTACCCAGGGAGATATTAATGCAGGCAGCTTTACCAACACGGCTACTGCAACAGGCACACCAGCCGGTGGCACTCTTGACGATGCCAGCGACAGTGAAACGGTAGATGCTACGCAGGCACCGGAACTTACCACTACCAAAGCGGCCAATCCTTCAGGCCAGACCTATTATGCGGTAGGCGATGTGCTGACCTATACGATCACGGTTGAAAATACAGGCAATGTAACGATTACTGATATAGTAGTAACAGACCCGAATGCAGACACCAGTCCGTTGAGTTGTACTGATACTGATCTTGCTCCTGGCGAGAACTTTACCTGCAGTGCCCAGCATACAATCACGCAGTCGGATCTTGATGCTGGCTTTGTCACCAACACAGCCACTGCCGCTGGAGAAGATTCCAATGGAGATACTGTGAGTGATGAGAGCAATGAAGTTATAATTGAAGAAGCTACAGCTGACCTGACAATGAGCAAAACAGGCCCTGCAAGTGTAGTAGCTGGTGAGCAGATCACTTATACGCTTGATGTTGAAAACCTTGGCCCAAGTGATGCACAGGATGTGGTTATCACCGATGCAGTAAACAGCGATATCAGTGGAGCGGAGTATTCGGTCGACGGCACCACCTGGATCACCTGGACAGGCACCTATGCTGTAGGCACTTTGACAGCCGGCAGTACGTTTACCCTCTACATCCGTGGCACAGTTAATCCTGATGTAACCGGTGGTGTAACAAACACGGCCAGTGTGACAAGTTCAACAGATGATCCTGATCCTGATAATAGCTCCGACACAGAAGTAACACCTGTTACCACCTCCGCTGACCTGACAATGAGCAAGACAGGTCCGGCAAATGTTGTAGCAGGCGAGCAGATCACTTACACGCTTGATGTAGAAAACCTGGGCCCAAGTGATGCACAGGATGTAGTTATCACCGATACAGTGAGCAGTGATATTAGTGGAGCGGAGTATTCTATAGACGGCACCACCTGGACCACCTGGACAGGTACATATACTGTTGGCACATTGAGTGCAGGCGACACCTTTTCTCTATACATTCAAGGTACAGTTAATCCAGATGTGGGTGACAGTATTACCAATACGGCAAGTGTGTCAAGTTCGACTATTGATCCTGATACAACTAATAATTCTGATACTGTCAATACAGTTGCCCTTCATTACCCAACTATTCTTGGAGCAAATGGACTTCCAGCTGCTGATGGGTATATTCCGGGCCTGGAGACATGTGAAGGAAATGATCTGACAATCTGTTTGGATGTTTTCGATCCTGATGGTGATCAGGTCAATATTTCAAGTATAACTATACTTACTTCAAATGGATCAACTATTTATGATCCTGACCCCAATGATCTCTGTTTTGATTATATCCCGGCAGCTAACTTTACCGGTACTGATTCTGTTGAGATTGTTGTATGTGATAATGGACTAATTAGTCTGTGTGATACAGTTATTGCAATCATTGATGTAATCAACAACCCTGTAGCTTTTGCAGGCCCGGATGCCATAATCTGTGAAAACGAGTTTTATTTTATTGCTTCTTCCGAAGCCTCTTACTATAGTGGATTGCTTTGGACAACTGAAGGGGATGGTTTATTTAACGACACAACAATTCTTCACCCTGAATACATTCCGGGACCAGAGGATATTGTATCAGGAGAGGTTAATCTTATTTTAACCGCTTTTGCAAATAGTCCTTGTAATGTTGCTGCAGTTGACACGATGACCTTGCTAATCCAACCAGGCCCAATGGTTGAAGCAGGAGAAGATGAAACTATCTGCGAAAACGAATTATTTGAAACTCAGGGATTTGTGAATAATGCTTATGGTACATTGTGGACAACAGCAGGTGATGGGTATTTCGATGACCCAACCATTATGCCTGCAACTTATTATCCTGGGGCTAATGATATCAGTAACGGCTTTGTACTGTTGACATTAACTGCTAACCCGGTTTTTCCATGTACCGAGCCTGTTAGCGATGATATGATTTTGACAATCACATTATCAGCTACTGCTGATGCAGGAAATGATGCCGGAATATGTGAGGGAGATGTTTATTCGGTTACGGGTGCATCTGCTTTAAACTATAGTGGTTTACTTTGGTCTTCAAATGGTGATGGTTCATTTAATGAAACTGGTATACTAGATCCGGTTTATACACCAGGTACCAATGATATTTCTTCAGGGATAGTTATTTTATCGCTAACAGCTTATGGCATTGGCTCTTGTTCTGATGCAACTGATGAAATGACCCTCATTATTACTCCTTTGCCTTTGGCAGATGCTGGAAGTGACGCCGATATTTGTGAAGGAGATGAGTTTGTGATTACTGGTTCGACTGCCTCTAATTATAGCAGTCTGTTGTGGAGTTCGAATGGTGATGGTATCTTTGATGATGCAGGGATCCTCCACCCGGTTTATTCACCTGGTTCGAATGATATATCATCTGGTACGGTAACACTAACTTTGACAGCATTTGGTTTAGAATCTTGCGCTGATGCTTCTGATTCGATGATCCTTACAATTACATTATTACCTGAATCAGATGCGGGCAATGATGCCGCTATTTGTGAAGGAGATGACTACATTCTTTCTGACGCAAGTGCTTCCAACTATAGCAACTTGTTATGGAGCACAAGTGGAGATGGTGATTTTGATGATACGGGAATACTTCACCCGGTTTATACCCCTGGAATAAATGATATTTCCTCAGGTAATGTAGCATTATCATTAACAGCATTTGGAATGGGAACATGTGGGGAGGTAACAGACAATATGACAATTTCCATAACCCCGTTACCTGAAGCAAATGCAGGAAGCGATGCTGATATTTGTGAGGTTGATGATTATACCCTCTCAGATGCAACTGCCATTAATTACAGTAGCTTAACCTGGAGTACAAGCGGTGATGGTACATTTGATGATTTCAGTATACTTCACCCGGTTTATACTCCTGGGATAAATGACATATCTTCAGGTGCAGTTACATTGACATTGACTGCTCAAGGTATGGGGCCATGCGCTGATACTGCTGATGATATGATGTTGAGCATTATTCATGCTGCCTCTGCTTTTGCAGGAGAAGATGGGGCGATTTGCCAAGGGGACGACTATTTGTTAACTGATGCAACTGCTGCAAATTACAGCAGTCTGTTGTGGAGTACAAATGGCGACGGCGTCTTTAATGATATCGGCTTACTTAATCCTGTTTATACACCAGGGGTAAATGATATTTCTTCCGGCACAGTTACATTAAGGTTAACTGTTACTGGCGAACCTCCTTGCGGTGATGCTTTTGATGAAATGGATATTACTATATTCCCTGAACCTGAGGTATATGCAGGTGAAGACATTATCATCTGTGAAAGTGATTCATATAGTAATGTGGATGCGGAAGTTGCTAATTATGAATCCTTAGTTTGGGCCACATCAGGGTCAGGTCTCTTTGATGACCCTGAGATCCTGCATCCAACATATTTACCAAGTACTGAAGATATCCAGAATGGATCAGTGGAATTGATACTTTTTGTTTCAGGAGTTGGGTCGTGCGAAGATAAGTCAGATACATTATTACTTAACTTTGATTTATCCCCGGTTGTTTATGCAGGACCAGATGATGTTGTTTGTGAAGGATCAAGTTACACAATAAATGATGCTTCTGCTGACAACTACACAGCTTTATTATGGAACCATAATGGTAGTGGAGTTCTGCAAAACAGTAATACGCTTACTCCAACATACATGCCAGCTCCCGGTGAGTCGGGGCAAATCGAATTTGTTCTGAGAGCTTCTGGCAGTGCGTATTGTAATGACGCATTAGATACAATGATATTAGTAATACATCCAGCCCCATTTGTGTATGCAGGGGTGAATGCTGATATCTGTGGAGATGAGAGCTATTATATTGAAGATGCACTGGCTGATAATTATTCTTCATTAAGCTGGGCAACTTCAGGTACAGGTAGTTTTGATGATCCTTTAAGCCTGAATCCTACATATTACCCCAGTGTTATGGATATTGCTGAAGGATCGGTTGTGCTAACATTATCAGTTAATGGTATAGGCCCTTGTCCCCTGGTTGCTGATAATATGATCCTTGATATTACAACTTCACCTTCTGTTGACGCTGGTCTTGATGCCCAGATGTGTGAAGGAGATGCATATGCGATTTTCGATGCATCAGCCGATGCTTATTCCGGCATTCTTTGGTCTACATCAGGTGATGGTCAATTTGATGATAATTCGGTAGTAAATCCGATTTATACTCCGGGGGTACAGGATATTAGCAGTGGCAGTGTCGTACTTACACTGATAGCTTATGGTTTTGATCCTTGTGGAGATGCTATAGATGAGAAAGTGATTACCATATTTGAATCTCCAAATGCCGATGCAGGCAATGATCAATGGATTCAGATTAATACAAGTACCATGCTTGAAGGTAATGCATCAGGTGGTTCTGGGTTGTATTCATATATCTGGGAACCTTCTGAACTATTAATTGATTCTTTCATTCCATACCCGGTAACCGTCGATTTAATTGTTGATACTCTCTTTATTTTAACAGTAGTAGATATAAACACCGGATGCCAGGATGTAGATTCGGTTTGGGTGCATCTTATTGAGACCCCACCACCTCCTGACCCTCCGGTTGCAGTGGATGATTATGATACTACACAAATGAATATTCCGGTAGTGATTGATGTACTGGCAAACGATACTATTCCTGAAGGGTCAACTGTTACAGTTACTATTTGCGGCAATCCATTGAATGGATTTGCAACTGTAAATGACGATGGAACAATCACTTATGAGCCCTATTTTGACTTTTATGGTGATGATTCATTCTGTTATTCAATTTGTGATGATAACGATCCCCCACAGTGTGATTCCGCAACAGTTTATATTCATATACCTGGACCTCGTGATATTGAAGACAACATTACCATTTACAATGGGTTCTCTCCAAATGGTGATGGGGTAAATGATTTCTTCCATATTGATGGTATTGAGTTGTATCCTGATAATAAAGTGGTAATGTTTAACAGGTGGGGTGATTTAATTATTGATTTTGAAAGATATGATAATACGATTGTGAAATGGGATGGAGAAAATAAAAAGGGAGAATTATTACCCGATGGAACATATTTCTATCTGATAAAGATCAAATTTGAAGGAATTGAAAAGATTTTTTCCGGATGGGTGTTTATTAGTGGTGTAAACTAATAGATTTAATGTGAAATATATATTGTAATGAAAATAAAATATATTCTTTTTGTTTCTATTCTGCTATTTCCCCTTGTTGGAAAAGCACAACAGGATGCATTATTCAGCCAATACATGTTTAATAAGCTTGTGATTAATCCCGGTTACGCCGGTACCCGGGGTGCCCTGTCGGCTGTGATAGTCGGAAGATATCAATGGGTTAATCTTGATGGAAGCCCGAAAACCGCAAGCGTAAGTGTCCATTCTCCTTTAAGAAATGAAAAAATGGGAGTAGGACTATATATTTATAATGATTTATTAGGCCCTTTGCAGGATGCAGGCTTTATTGGGAATTACGCATACAGAGTTCAGGTTGGTGATGGACTAATGTCTTTTGGCCTTCAATTTGGCCTTAGATACAATCATATTGACTGGACGAAAGTCAATTTTTATGACAGCCATGATTTTGTGTACGATGCATCAACAAGAAAGGAGATTCAACCTGATGTTAACTTTGGGATCTATTATTATACCGATAATTATTATGTTGGCCTTTCTTCAAAACACTTATTGGAAAAACAATTCAGTGTTATTGAAGTAGATGGCGAGTCATTATATGCTACTTTTTTAAGGCATTTTTATGGAATGGCCGGAGTAGCCATTCCTTTAGGAGATGAAAAATTGATATTTAAGCCTTCCACCTTGGTTAAGTACGTTAAAAACGCACCCTTACAGGTTGATATAAATGCCAGCTTGTTGATTAACCAGACTTTTTGGCTGGGAATCTCATACAGGACCGAACGTGCCGCTGTCTTTATCGCAGAGATGAATATTAATAGTAAATTGCGGATAGGTTATTCATACGACTGGTACCTGAATGAGCTGCAAAACCATAATATGGGATCTCATGAGATTATGATAGGTTATGATTTTATGGTCAGGAACACACGGATCCGTACCCCAAGATACTTCTAAATGAGCTCTTTACATTAAAAAGTTTACTCCCTGATTGGCCTGATGTTAAGGTTTTCTGATCTAGTATTAGAAAATAATATTAATTTTGCAGGCTAGAAATTATTACTTTCATCCTATGATTAATAAAATTCTTGTTGCTAACAGGGGTGAGATCGCATTACGAGTGATGAGGTCATGCAGGGAAATGAATATAAAAACTGTTGCTGTTTATTCTGAAGCAGACAGAAAGTCAATGCATGTCAGATATGCTGATGAAGCATATCATATCGGTCCGGCCCCATCTGTTGAAAGTTACCTTCGTATTGATAAAATTATTGAAGCTGCCAAAAGAAGTAATGCGGATGCTATTCATCCGGGGTATGGCTTTTTATCAGAGAATGCTGCTTTTGCAGATCGCTGTGAAAAGGAGGGTTTTATTTTTATTGGCCCCTCTTCGTTCACGATAGCTACAATGGGTGATAAGCTTACTGCACGCAAAACCATGACTGGGGTGGGTGTGTCGGTAGTTCCCGGAACCAGTGAGGAGTTATCAGATGAGAATGCTGCCCATGAGATTGCAAAAAAAATTGGCCTCCCAATAATGATTAAGGCTTCTGCAGGCGGTGGAGGAAAGGGCATGCGGCTCGTTTACAAAGAAGATGAAATTATCGATTCCCTTCGGGCAGCTAAGTCAGAGGCTAAGTCGGCATTTGGAAATGATGCTATTTATATTGAGAAATATATCGAATCGCCTCATCATATCGAATTTCAAATTCTTGCTGATAAGCATGGTAATGTAATTCACCTTTTTGAACGTGAATGCTCTGTTCAGCGTCGTCACCAGAAAGTGATTGAGGAGACACCATCACCACTGATGAACCCTGAAATCAGGGAAGAAATGGGAAAGGCTGCTGTTGCCGCTGCTAAAGCTGTTAATTATCACGGAGCCGGAACAGTAGAGTTTATCGTGGATGAAGATTTGAATTATTACTTTCTGGAGATGAACACACGCCTGCAGGTTGAGCACCCTATCACAGAAAGAGTTGTTGGAGTTGACCTTGTAAAAGAGCAAATAAACATTGCAAATGGTCAAAAACTTACGCTGAAACAAAATGAACTCAGGCAAAATGGCCATGCCATTGAGTGTCGTATTTATGCTGAAGACACTGATAATAACTTTATGCCGAGTCCCGGAAAAATCAACCATATTACCGAACCACTTGGCCTGGGTATTCGTCATGATGGGTACGTTTATGAAGGTTATGAAATACCTCTTTTTTATGACCCGCTGATATCGAAATTAATTGTCTGGGCAAAAACCAGAGATGAAGCAATCCAGCGAATGAAAAGAGCCCTTTATGCCTACAAAATAACAGGCGTTAAAACAACCATTAAATTTCTCGAAAAAATTATGGATGTCCCTGCTTTCAAAGAAGGGAAATACAACACCCACTTTATCGAAGACCATAAAAAACTTCTGCTGGAAACAGAATCTTACAACAAGCAATGCGAAGATGTGGCCATTATCACTGCTTTTATTGACTACCTGGCTAAAATAAAGTCAGCCTCGTCAAATATCTCTTCTGTAACAACATCAAATAATTGGAAGGTCGTTGGCAGAAGGAAAAGTATAACCAGACTTTAGCTGTTTCATCATCATTATTTGTTGCGATTGCATCTTCATTGTTTTAAATTGTAAAAAAAGGAATTATGTCATACGAAGTCAATCTGGATAAACGAAACGCAACTGTTGAGTTGATCTATCAAGATGGCAATCATATAAAAGTTGCGGTTGATAATACAGTATATGAACTGGACATTGCTATGGTTGAAGAAGGGATTTATTCTGTTCTTTTGGATAATAAATCGTTTAACCTGGAGCTTATAAGAAACGGGAGCAGTAAAAAGTATACGGTTAATACTTATTTGAATACTTATGAAGTTGAAATTATCGACGCTGAAGCGAAATATCTTAGGAGCCGGCAAAAAAGTATGTTTGGAGAAGAAAAAAATAATATTTTTTCCCCAATGCCCGGGAAAGTTGTAAAAATTCAGGTAAAAATAGGAGATGCTGTCAAGAAAGGACAAACTGTTATTATTATATCGGCAATGAAAATGGAAAGCGAGTTTAAGGCAAAAATGGATGGTATTGTAAAAGAAATTCTCGTCAGGGAAGAAGATACTGTTGATGGTAATCAATTGCTTATCAGACTTGAATAAACATCTTCGTCAGCCCCGCCTCTTGAGGCGGGGCTACTGTCAGATATTCACATAACGTTTAAAAAAAATAAAATAATATATGTCATCAATAGAAGAAAAATTCAATCAACTGGAAGAACGCAACAAGGCTGCTGAACTGGGTGGTGGCAAAGATAGAATTGAAAGGCAACATAAAGCAGGCCGGAATACTGCCCGGGAAAGAATTGAGGACCTTCTTGATCCAAATACGTTTGTTGAGCTGGATAGGTTTGTGACCCATAGAGCTCATGATTTTGATATGGACAAACATAAGATCTTAGGCGATGGGGTGGTCTCTGGATATGGGAAAATAGATGGCAGATTAACTTATGTGTTTGCTCAGGATTTTACTGTTTTTGGAGGAACGTTAAGCCGGGCAAATGCCGATAAAATAGTGAAGATCATGAACTTTGCAATGGAAATGGGAGCTCCGGTTATCGGTTTGAACGATTCTGGTGGTGCGCGTATTCAGGAGGGTGTGGATAGCCTTGGGGGTTATGCTGATATCTTTTACCTTAATGTGATGGGATCAGGTGTTATTCCTCAGATATCTGCAGTTTTAGGCCCATGTGCAGGTGGAGCTGTCTATTCGCCCGCTATGACTGATTTTATTTTTATGGTGAAAGATTCAAGCTATATGTTTGTTACAGGCCCTGATGTTATTAAAACAGTTACGCATGAAGAAGTTACAAAGGAAGAACTGGGTGGTGCAATGACACATAATTCAACCAGTGGAGTAGCCCACTTTGTTGCTGAGAATGATGAACAATGTATGATGATGGTTAGAGAGTTGATGACCTTTCTTCCTTCAAATAACCTGGAAGATCCTCCCAGGAAACCTAGTACCGATAATATCCACCGTGAGGATGAAATATTACAGAGTTTTGTCCCTGCTGATCCAAACAAACCGTACGATATGAAAGAGATCATAACAACAGTTGTTGATGATCGACATTTTTTTGAAGTTATGCCTCATTATGCAAAAAATATCATTGTGGGGTTTGCCAGACTGGATGGAAGACCCGTTGGGATTGTTGCCAATCAGCCGGAATTCCTGGCCGGTGTACTTGATATTAACTCCTCTATTAAAGGTGCCAGGTTTGTAAGATTCTGCGACGCTTTTAATATTCCGCTAATAACTTTTGTTGATGTTCCTGGCTTTCTTCCGGGAACAGCTCAGGAATTTGGAGGGATCATTAAGCATGGTGCTAAACTTCTCTACGCATTCAGCGAAGCAACTGTGCCCAAAATCACCCTTATCACAAGAAAAGCCTATGGCGGTGCTTACGATGTGATGTCAAGTAAACATATTGGCGCGGATATTAATTATGCGTATCCAACAGCAGAAATTGCTGTTATGGGTTCAGAAGGTGCGGTGAATATCATTTTCAGGAATAAGTTATCAGAAGAAGAGAAAAAAGATACGGTCGAAAATTATAAGCGTACCTTTGCAAACCCTTATAAAGCTGCAGAACTTGGATTTGTTGATGAAATTATTTATCCGAAACAAACGCGCTATAAATTGATTCAAGCGCTTGAGATGACTCAAAACAAAAGCAAATCCAACCCACCTAAAAAGCATGGAAATATCCCATTATAATATTAACAGTTTCAATTATTTCGTGTCTCGTGCCTTTTTTGTAAATAGTACCGTTGCTTAGAAAAACATATAAAATTATGATCATTAGAATATTAAAGAGAATAATAAGTGCCATATTGTATTTGCTTGCCATTGTTATTGGGCTTGTTGCCCTGCAATACCTTTTTTCTCCTGTGTATGATTTTCCGGACCCTCAGCCTTTTTCCGGAAAGAAATGGTATAACCCTTATGAATCAATGGACAGCACAGTATGGGTAAAAGGTAACTTTCAGGTTCAATCGCGCGTTTGGGGAGGAGTGACGGATGGCAGAAAAAACCCCAGCAAACTTATTTTCGAAGTTTATGGAAAACTGGGGTATGAAGTCATCGGCATTTCCGACTATCAGAAAATAAATAAGTTCGGAAAGGATCGGGAATCGTATGTGCCTGTTTATGAACATGGATATGGCATTAAGAAAAACCATCAGGTGCTGATTGGAGCTAAAAAGGTTTTATGGAGAGATTATCCTGTTTATCAAACCCTGAGTCACAAACAACATATTCTAACCCTTCTTGATAAAAGAAGTGAGCTGGTTTTTATAGCCCATCCGCTCCTCAGGCATGGCTATGCCCCTGATGATTTTAAATATCTTTCCGGTTATGATGGCATTGAGGTCTTAAATGGTTATCGAATATCACTTGAACATTGGGATGCTGCCTTATCTTCAGGGCATTATGCTACTATTCTTGCTGATGATGATGCACACGATATTTCAAATCCTGATGAGGTAGGTCATTATTGCACGTTTATTAACACTCCTGAAATTGATGCTTCTCATGTTATCAAGGCATTGAAAAAAGGTAATTCCTTTGGAGCTGATATACCAAGGCAACTTGGTGAGTCGTATGAAGCCAAAGCAGTTAAAATAAAAAACCTGCCAGTTTTGAAGAATGTTAGTATTTACAATGATACGCTTGTTGTTGAAGTATCCAAAGAAGCCAGCGGTATCCGCTTTATTGGACAGGATGGAGAACCCCGACACGCAATAACCAATACGGATATAGCATCTTATAAGCTTAATGCTGATGACACATATATCAGAGTAGAGATTACTTTTCCGGGCGATATCAAGTTTTATTTAAACCCGGTAGCCCGGTGTGAGGGGGATTGCCTGGATAATACTATGTTGGCAAGCAAAAATAAAACGAGAACAATTTTTAAGAGGGCCCTGTCAATAATTATTGTACTGATGGTGATTTTTTTATTTCTTTCAAGAAAGAAAAGACGTCAAAGAACAAAAACAGATCGCTAAGATTATCCCCGACTACATTACTTTCATTATATTTTCCTGTATTGTTTCTTTCATACTGTTTGTGTATATTTGTATGAAATAATTTATGTCGGTTGGCTTAATACTTAATATTAATTTATTATGTGGCAAAAATCATTAGTTTTCATTTTATTATGTTGTTTGTCAAATCTTTGCGTGACTTATGCACAGGAAGATACAACACAGATAAAATTATGGACGATTTACCCGGGATATGTTATCACCCTTGATGATGATACCGTTCATGGTTATCTTTTATTAAAAAATAAAATTTCCAATCAGGAAAAAGTCTTCTTTTTTGATAGTGAGGATGCTGAAGAACCAATTGCCAAATATAAACCGAAAGATATTAGAGCATATAAAGTTGCCAACAGAAATTATAAAACACTTAAATTCTCAGCAGAGTATACAACTGCTAAATATCATTTTTTCTTAAAGGAAATAGATGGTCCAATCAGCATGTATTGCTGGTATTACGATGACAAAGAACGAGTAAAAATAGATGAAGATGATATATGGAATTCAACAATAGATTTCAGCTTTAATGAGAATGAACTTAGTATACAGAAAATTGGTGTTAAATTTGGTGGGGAACCAGTTGATTTTGGTGACCTTAAATTCCTGTTAAAGTTTAAAAAGTCGATGAGTGAATATGTTTCGGATTATTCCGGATTATCCCAAAAAATCGCTAATAAGCAGGAGGGATACAAATACATTGATCTTGAAAAGGTGATTAAGGAATACAATTTTTGGTATCAGGAAAAAAATAAATAGATTGGATTAATACATTGCCAAATGTTAGCCTTCCTGAGTTATAAATGGATTGCTTTTTTTCTGGGTATTATTCTTTATTCAGTTTTACAGCAACTTCATGCACAAAATGATTCTCTTGCTATGGATCAGGAAGGGATATATCCCGGTTATGTTATAACAAATTCAGACGATACATTAAGAGGATACATTCAATTTGAGTCAGTTTCCGCTAATCAGCTTGAAGTAACCTATTACACTTCAATGAACCTGGAAGAAACTCGTCACACATACAAACCCGGTGATATTAAAGCGTATAATCTACTAAGCTATACATTCGTATCAGTTCCTTTTTCAGGTAAATATTGCTCCAGGAGTAAGACGTTTATGCATAGGATTATAGATGGCCCCATCACACTGTTTGAATGGTATTACATTGAGAAACAACAATA
>JAGLWB010000085.1 GCA_023133655.1 Bacteroidales bacterium | reverse complement strand
CGGCTTATTTTTTTCGAAGCATCCTTAGCCTGTCGATCTCTTTTTCTTTTAGATGTCGCCACTTCCCACGGGGGATATCTTTTTTTGTGAGCCCGGCAAAGATTACACGATCTAATTTTATCACTTTATATCCCAGTGATTCAAACACCCTGCGAATGATACGGTTTTTACCGGAGTGAAGTCGAATACCGATTTCTTTTTTCCCCTTTTCTTCAACATATGCAATCTCATCAACCATAATTACACCATCTTCCAGGGTTATCCCTCCGGCAACTTTATCCATATCGTTTTTTAACAGGTTCCGGTCGAGCGTTACATGATAAATCTTTTCTATCCTGTGGCTTGGGTGGGTAAGCTTTTTGGTTAGCTCCCCATCGTTGGTAAATAATAAAAGCCCGGTAGTGTTGCGATCCAGTCTTCCTACCGGATAAACCCTCTCTTTTGCAGCATCCCTGATAAGGGTCATAACCGTGTTTCGATGGTATGGGTCATCAACAGTAGTGATATAACCCTTTGGCTTATTAAGTAAAACATAAACATTCTTTTCCGGCCTAATAAGTTCGTCCCCGTATTGAACTTTATCTTTTCTTGAAATCTTTGTGCCCAACTCGGTAACAACTTTACCATTAACCCTGATTGCACCTGCGGTTATCAGATTATCGGCTTCCCGCCGGCTGCAAATACCAGCATTGGCAATATATTTATTAAGCCGGGTAAGTTCCTCACCTGGTTTTATTGTGTGAGTTTTTCGGGGTTTGTCGGTTTTACGTCGTTTGTCTTTTTCCATCGTATAAAAAATATCACCGCAAAGGTATAAAATATTAATACGCTTTCACTTGCATTATTTTATCGGATTAACTAATTTTACTAAAAATTAAAACGTGAAATTATGGGAAAAAAAATAATCAAAATTGTTGCCTTAAGTTACACAGAAGCTATTTTATTTAAAAGCGATCTGGAATTAGCTGGTATTGAATGTTTTTTGAAGAATGTAAACCTGATACAACCTGACATTGGCAGTGGGGTGGAGGTTTGGATTAGCAATAACGATGCAGATAACGCCTTGCAGATACTTGATGATATCAAAAAACGGTTAGATAAAGTAAAGAACCCCCGAAAAAAAACTTCACAGATAAAGAAAATTCTCGTCCCGGTTGACTTCTCTGAGCACTCAAAAAATGCTTGCCTTTTTGCACTGGACTTTGCTGAAAAACTAAAAGCGGAAATACATTTATTTCATGTTTATTTTAACCCGGCAGTTGATATTCAGTTTTACGATGACATCTACGCCTATCAGGCGAAACTTGATGAATACTTCAAAGAGGTTGAGTCATATGCTGAAGAA
This sequence comes from Bacteroidales bacterium, assembly GCA_023133655.1. Classification (GTDB taxonomy): domain Bacteria; phylum Bacteroidota; class Bacteroidia; order Bacteroidales; family JAGONC01; genus JAGLWB01. The sequence continues at coordinate 266 of JAGLWB010000085.1, read as the reverse complement.
GCCTTAAAAAGCCAGGCCCAGACCCTGAAGGATCAGATCAAACAAAAAAAGATAAAAGGGGTAAAAGTAAATTATTCCATGACCAGCGGAATTATTGCCGATGAGATCCTGACCTTGAACAGAAAATACCAGCCGGGACTGGTTGTTTTGGGTACGAAAGGAAAAGGAGAAAAAATCAATGATATTGTTGGCAGTGTTACTGCAAAAATTATAAAGAATAGTGATGTTCCAATATTGGCAATACCCTCTGAATTCACATATTCAAA
>JAGLWB010000084.1 GCA_023133655.1 Bacteroidales bacterium | reverse complement strand
ATTATATTAAAGAAGCAGGACAAGACACCTTAAAGCAAATCGGAGGAGCTGCCAATGTTGATGAAGGTGTAATTGGTAATTTTATGGCTCCCCGCTTCAATAAGCAAGGGCATCTTGCCGGTCTTATTCCGATGATTGACGAGGGGCTTCAGTATAAGCCCTGTTCACGTACTGAAGGAGCCTGTGCTTCGGGCGCCCTGGCTTTAATTGCCGGAATTAAATCCATCCTTGCCGAAACAGCTGATGTTGTATTAACTATTGGTGTAGAGGTTCAAAATTCAATGAAGGCTATTTATGGGGCTGATGTACTGGCTGGCGCAGGCTGGTATCAGAAAAGAAAAAATGGACATGCTTATTTCTTCCCGGGACAGTTCAGTGACAGAGCCGGAGCCTATTATGAAAAATATGGTAAGGAATATGCCAGAAAAGGCATGCGCCGCTGGTTTAGAAATGCGGTAGAAAATGCCCGTTTATGTCCCACTGCCCAGGAATATGAAAACAAAGTAGAAGATCTTGATGCTTTATATGACAGTATTAAAATTAATGGCAAAACCTTTGTTGATAATTTGAATGTGCTTGATTGCTCAAAAGTATCAGATGCTGGATCGGCAATAGCTGTTGTTTCTGAGGAAGGTCTTGAAAGGATAGGAATCCCAAAAGAACAGGCTGTTGAAGTTATATCATTTGCCCATCTGGAAAGAAACTTAACAAATGATCCACCTGACTTTACAGAAGTGACTGCTATAAAAAAAGTAGCAAAGCAAGCCCTGGATTCAGCGGGTATAACAATCCATGACCTTGGTACCATTGAAATTCATGATTGTTTCAGCATAGCTGCTGTTCTTACGGTAGAAGCTTTAGGCTTTGCAGAACCAGGAAAAGGTGCCGGTTTTATTGCCGCAGGCCATACAGCACGAGACGGACAAATCCCCATCAATACAACAGGGGGGCTTATTGGCTGGGGTCACCCTACCGGAGGGACAGGAGTTCACCAGGCGGTAACCATTTGGGAACAGTTAACAGGTAATGCCGGGAAAGCACAAATCAATATTACTGAAGACCGCCCGTATGGAATGACCATTAACATGGGTGGTGACGATGTAACTGTTGTGGCTATCGTATATAAAAGGGGGGCATAATCCATGGGCACAAAATCAGAATTTAAGGTAAAGGGTGAAGAGCTTTTAAAGAAAATAAAAGAGCTTATTCACGAAGGTAATGTAAGACGTATCATCATCAAGAATGAAGAGGGAAAATCTATTTTAGAAATACCCTTAACTCTTGGTGTGATAGGCGCTGTTATTGCACCTGTTCTGGCAGCTGTTGGGGCTATTGGTGCACTTGCTACGAGTTATTCAATTGAAGTTGAAAGAACTGACCAGCCTGATGAATAGAATCACATCCCTTTTTGACATACAATACCCTATCATTCAGGGTGGCATGATTTGGTGCAGCGGCTGGGAACTTGCATCTGCCGTTAGTAATGCCGGCGGGTTAGGCCTTATCGGGGGAGGCTCAATGGACCCTGATACCTTCAGACACCATATTCGCAAAGCAAAAGAGGCTACCCAAAGGCCATTCGGAGTAAATCTACCGCTGATCTACCCGCATATTCAGGATATGGTTAATGTCGTAATCGAGGAAGAAGTGAAAATCGTATTCACTTCAGCTGGGAGCCCTAAAAAATATACATCTTTCTTCAAAGAACATGGGATTAAAGTAGCTCATGTTATTGCAAATGTGAAATTTGCCCTGAAATGCGAAGAGGCTGAGGTTGACGCTATCGTAGCTGAAGGCTTTGAAGCAGGCGGACATAATGGTTTTGAAGAAACAACAACCATGACATTGATCCCACTTGTCAGACGGGCTGTTAAATCACCACTCATTGCCGCAGGGGGAATCGGGTCAGGTGGGGCCATGCTGGCTGCAATGGCCCTGGGAGCAGAAGGGGTACAAATAGGTAGCCGGTTTGCTGCATCAGAAGAATCTTCAGCACATCATTCCTTCAAACAAAAAATTATTGATTCGAAAGATGGTGATACAAAATTGACTCTAAGAAAAGTAATTCCTGTGCGCCTGATAAAGAATGACTTTTTCTACAAAGTAGAAGACCTTGAAAGCAAAGGGGCAACAGCCGAGGACTTAAAAAATCTGCTTGGCCGTGGAAGAGCCAGAAAAGGTATGTTTGAAGGGGATACTGTTAAAGGTGAACTGGAGATTGGCCAGGTATCGGCACTCATTGATGAAATAAAACCCACCCGAGCGATTGTTAATGAAATTATGGAAGAATTTGAAAGCGTAAAAAAGAACCTGCAGGATATTCATTTCCTGAAAAAGGACCGTGGCTAAACGCAGCACACTGCACTGATGCATGGCGCTAGGTATTTTTTCTTATTTTTGCCTGATCAATAGCTAAAAAGGGAGAGGATTTTACTTTAAAAAAGCTAATATGAATTTTGATTTCACAGAAGAACAAATAATGATCAGGCAGGCAGCCCGTGATTATGCTGAACGAGAGTTGATTAAGGATGTTCTGGAAAGGGATGCCAAAGCTGAGATTCCCTGGAAGCATATAAAAAATCTGACAGAACTTGGTTTTTTTGGAATGATGGTTGACCCAAATTTCGGTGGTGGTGGCATGGATACCATGTCATATGTGTTGGCAATAGAAGAAATTTCAAAAGTTGATGCAGCAATGAGTGTTATCATGTCGATTCATAACTCGCTTGCATGTTATGGGATAGAAAGATTTGGAAGCGATGAATTGAAGAAAAAATATTTGCATACCCTGGCCGCAGGGGAGAAGATTGGTGCTTTCCTTTTATCTGAACCGGAGGCCGGATCAGACGCCACATCTCAGCGGACAATGGCCGAAGATAAAGGAGATCACTATTTACTCAATGGCACAAAGAACTGGATTTCCAGTGCCAAAAGCGGATCGATTTATATCGTTATTGCACAAACACATCCGGAGCTTAAGCACAAAGGTATTAATGCTTTTGTGGTTGAAAGAGAGACCCCCGGCATTTCACTTGCACCCCATGAAGATAAAATGGGAATGCGTAGCTCCGACACCCATAGCGTAATGTTTACCGATGTGATAGTCCCAAAGGAAAACAGACTTGGAGAGGATGGCTTTGGTTTTAAACTTGCCATGCAATTGTTAGAAGCAGGACGTATTGGCATTGCGGCTCAGGCAGTTGGTATCGCTGCCGGAGCATTGGAACGCTCTGTTCTTTATGCAAAAGAAAGAAAAGCTTTTGGAAAACTAATTATTGAACATCAGGCTATTGCCTTTAAGCTGGCCGAAATGGCAGTGAAAGTTGAAGCAGCAAGGAATCTGGTTCTGAAAGCTGCATGGCTGAAAGACAACGGGAAATCATTCCGTTTGGCAAGTGCCATGGCTAAACTATATGCGGCTGATATCGCTATGGAAGTCACCACCGAAGCTGTTCAGATACACGGAGGTTATGGATACGTTAAAGAATATCATGTTGAACGGTTTATGCGTGAGGCAAAATTAACACAGATTTACGAAGGCACTTCCGAAATACAAAAGATGGTGATATCAAGGGAGTTGATACGGGAATGAAACAGTAGGCAGTAGGCAGTAGACAGTAGACAGTAGGCAGTAGGCAGTCAGCAGTAGGCAGTCCCGAAAAACTTGTAGCTTGAAGCCGCTATTACACCAATAAATGAAAATTAATTACAATTAATATTATAAAAATGAAAATTCTAATTTGTATGAGTACTGTCCCGGACACCACAACCAAGATCAGGTTTGCCGGTGATGGGACTGCTTTTGATGTAACAGGCGTTCAGTGGATCATTAATCCATGGGACGAATTATCGTTGACCCGGGCACTGCAGCTAAAAGAGGAATCAAATGGTGCGATTGAAAAAGTAACAGTAATAAGTGTAGGATTGAAAGAGACCGAGCCGGTGATCAGAAAAGCGTTGGCCATAGGCGCCGATGAGGCAATCCGTATTGATACTGCCCCCCTGGATGCTTATTTTGTAGCCAAACAGATTGCCGGATCCATTAAAGATGATGGTTTCGACATTGTACTTTGTGGAATTGACTCAAGTGATTACAATGGCTCTTTAGTGGGCGGAATGCTGGCCGAGTTTCTAGGGATTCCCTCTGTTTCATCAATATCGGCACTGAACATTGAAAATGGTGAAGTTTCTGTAAACAGAGAAATAGATGGGGGAAAAGAGGTTCTTTCAGTAGAACTGCCTTTCGTAGCGATCATTCAAAAGGGTGTAGCCCTCGAGCCCAGGATCCCTTCCATGAGGGGGATCATGATGGCCCGAAAAAAACCACTAAATGTAAAAGCTCCGGTTGAAGCAGATTCGCTGACTGAAATGATTAGCTTCGAGCAACTTCCTGCCAAAGCTGCTTGCAAGATGGTGGAAGAAGACAATGTAAAAGAACTTGTTGATCTTCTCCACAGCGAAGCCAAGGTAATTTAACCTATTGAAGAACTTAATAAAACAATTAAACAAACTAAGAATATGTCAGTACTCGTATATACAGAAAATTGGGACGGGAAGTTTAAAAAATTAACGTACGAACTTGCTTCCTACGCTCATGAAATAGCTAACATGTTGAATACAACCGTCACAGCGTTGTCAATTGGTGATGTAAATGATGATGAATTGAAAAGCCTTGGAAGATATGGTGTTTCCAAAGCCTTAAAGGTTACCGGAGATAAACTGGGTGAGCTGGTTAATCAGGCCTTTGCATCGGTGATCTCACAGGCTGCCGGCCATGAAAAATGTGATGTAATCATTTTTGCCAATAACTTTTCCGGCAAGGCACTAGCCCCCATGGTTTCCGTGAAACTGAATGCAGGTGTTGGATCGGGAGTGACGGGTGTGCCTTCAAGCCTGGATCCGTTTACTGTCCCCAAAAAAGTGTTTACTGGTAAAGCTTATGCTCATGTAGTTATCAAGTCGCCGGTTAGGATCTTAACCCTTGCCCAGAATTCATTTGGTATCTCTGAGTCGGTGGTTGAAACAACCATTGAATCCTTCAGTCCTGAGCTTACAGGTGCAGATTTTAAAACCAAGGTAAATGATGTCAGTAAAGTTACGGGCAAAGTCCTTCTCAACGATGCAGAAATTGTTATCTCCGGTGGCCGGGGCATGAAAGGAGCTGAACACTGGGGGCCATTGGAAGAATTGGCCAATTTACTTGGAGGTGCCACTGCATGTTCAAGGCCGGTTTCGGATGAGGGATGGCGCCCTCATGAAGAGCATACAGGGCAAACCGGAAAAATTATTGCACCTAACCTCTATTTTGCCTTTGGTATCTCCGGCGCTATACAGCATCTGGCAGGTGTGAGTTCATCTAAAGTAATAGTTGCTGTTAATAAAGATCCCGATGCCCCCATTTTTGAGGCAGCGGATTATGGTATTATTGGCAATGCACACAAGGTGCTTCCTGAATTAATAAAAGCTGTGGAGGTGTTGAAAGCTGAATAACTCTGTGGTTGAGGGGTTCAAAACCCGGATTCACCTGTTTTATGCAATGGGACACCCAAAATATAAGCAAGACTTTCTGATTGCTTATTTTTCATTTATTATTTGTTATTGCTTATTCCTGATTAATATTTCTAATTGCTCATTAGCATTTCTAATTAATAATTTCGGATAAATCACGGACACATGATAAAAACGAATAGAATCTTTTAACAAGGGTCACAAAATGTATTCTGTAAGAATCCTGAAAGGATTCAAGGTTTAAGCTCAGGGCGAAGTGAAACGAAGCCCTGTGATATAAGGATATTAATGTTAAATTAGGGCTGAAAGCCCGACAGGTAATAAAAAATAAAAATGATGTCAATGAGAAGTAACAAATAACCAATAAAAAATTAAAAAGTACTGCAGACCTCCTCACCTGTGGTTGAGGG
>JAGLWB010000083.1 GCA_023133655.1 Bacteroidales bacterium | reverse complement strand
TATATCGGTCTTATTATGATGCATATAACAGAAGCAGATTGCTGTATGAAACACAATTAGAAGATGAGGCAATGAATCTTCTGCGAAAAGCTTCAGAAATGGGTTCTTTGATAGTCATGGAACAGGCGAAAGACATATTAGATAAAGCTAAGTTAAAAAACGTAGCTGAGGACTGGAGGCAACGAGTTTTTGAATTAGCAGAAGCTCTTTTCCAAAGCACTCGTATGCAATTAAGCGTAAAAAAATATTATGCAATAGCTGTAAGGAGAGGAGCTAACCTGGATTTAATTAGTTATCCATTAAACGATCGTCTTTGGTTGGAAGAGCAGTTCAAACGTATTGCTCAGATAAATATAGAGCAGGATCGTCTCAATGAAATTGAAAAGATAACAAACTGGAAGAACCCTGGACCAGGAGGATTTTATGATGATTTAGGGGATCTGGGAAATCAACCTCATTTAGTACTGGAAGAAAGCTATAAAGATGCCCCGTCATTTTATCATTCTCCATTTGTTGGATTTGCCTTAAGTAGAAGAAGTAGTAGAAATATGAATTTGAGAGTATCCTGGGGCCGATATATGCAAACTTTATACGGTCACCCATTAAAGATGCACTATTCAAATCTTGATAAAACAGCCCAATATGAGGTAAAAGTCACCTATATTAGTAGGACACCAATTCGTCTAGTGGCAAATGAGGATATGATGGTGCATGATTATATGAGAAGAGCCAGAGATGCTGTAATAAAACCGGTTACGTTTGATATTCCACTAGAAGCTACTAAAGATGGTGATTTAACATTAAAATGGAATATGGAATCTGGTCGGGGTGGAACAGGTCGAGGTTGCCAAATAGCGGAAGTGTGGTTGATGAAAAAACAGGATTAATTAAACTTATCAGTAATATGAAATTAAAATCAAGCCGTGTAAAAAGAATATTGAAAGAAGGTGGAGTCTGCATTGGTACAATGCTTCGGATTCTTAAATCCCCACAAGCTGTAGCTCTGTGTGCGTCGCAAGGCTGGGATTATATCATATTGGATACCGAACATAATGATTATGATCTTGAGACTTTAGGCAGTTTTTCTTTAACTGCAAAATATGAAGATATGGCTTTATTTATACGGGTTCCAGACAAATTGTACCACCAAATGGCACAGATGTTAGACATTGGTGCTGAAGGGTTAGTATTGCCTCAGGTAAAAACCCAGGAAGAAACCAAAAACATAATTCAAGCCACCAAGTATAATCCCATAGGGAAGAGAGGGGTTAGTATTTCCGATACTGTTACCCTTTTTCGGGATTATAACCAGGTTGAATACACGGAATGGGCTAATCAGGAAATTATGATAATAGTTCAAATTGAAAGTGAAGAAGGGGTAAATAACGTAGAAAAAATCGTATCAACGAAAGGAGTAGATGCAGTGATGATAGGCCCCGCAGATCTCACACAGGATATGGGAATTCCAGGGCAGATCCATCACCCCAAAGTCGAAGAAGCATTTCGAAAGATTATTGTTCAATGTAATAAACATGGAGTAGCCCCGGGAATCCACTTATCAGAGATAGAAGATGTAAGAAAATGGATAAGCGAGGGGATGCGATTTATTACTTATAGTTATGATATTAAATTTTTAAAAGAAGCATTACAAAAAGCTTTGTTGAAATTACGTGATATGACTCAAAAAAAATCCTGAAGCATATTTTTTTTACTTATATAATTAACTGATGACTCTATCAAATAATTGGAAGGTTTTTAATAAAACCGGGAAACATCGAGTTCTGATAACTAAAATGTTACCAGGGAGAGTTTGGTTAGATATTCTTTTACAATTGGATTATATGGTAGAGGTAAATATTTCAAAGGAAGTTACTACAAAAAAAGAATTAATAAATAAGATAGGGAATAAATGTAAAGCAGTTATTGGTCAACTTACAGAGAATTGGGATTTAGAGTTATTTCAAGTACTACGTAATGCTGGAGGGGAGGTGTATTGTAATTATGCAGTCGGATATGACAATGTCAATGTAGAAGCAGCAACAAAAAACCATATTGCAATTTGTAATACGCCTGGTGTTCTCACTGAGACTACGGCCGAAATGACATTAGCTTTAACATTGGCATGTGCTCGAAGAATAGTTGAAGCAGATAAATTTATGCGAAAAGGAAAATTTAATGGTTGGTTGCCCGATTTATTTTTAGGCAAGCGCTTATATGGAAAAATAGTAGGCATTATTGGAGCAGGTAGGATAGGATCTATTTATGGACTTATGATGACTCGTGCGTTTCAAATGGATCTCATATATTTTGATTCCACAAAGAGTACAAAACTTGAAAAAGAAATTGATAGCTATAATGATTATTTAAAAACTATTAATTGTGATCCTGTTAAAATGAAAAGAGCTGATACAGTAGAAGAAGTATTACAGACTGCTGATGTGGTTAGCCTTCATACCCCTCTTAATGAAGATACTTATCATCTAATAACAGCCGATCGATTATCAATTATGAAAACGGATGCTATTCTTATAAATACTAGTAGAGGGCCTATCATGGATGAGGCTGCCCTGGCTAAATATTGTCGAGATAACACAAGCTTTAAAGTAGGATTAGATGTATTTGAAGGCGAGCCTGTTATAAATAAAACTTTAAAAAAGCTTTCCAATGTAATCATTACACCTCATATCGCATCAGCTACTGATTGGACAAGAGAGGGTATGGCCAAGCTGGCTGCTTTAAATGTAAAAGGGATCCTGGAAAATTTTCCTGCGTGGGAAAGTGATAATATAGATCCCTTTTTAAAAGAACAACCACCTAAAGCAATACCCAGTATTGTAAATGCAGATTTATTAAATGATTCTTACATAAATCCAAATAACATACATTAAATTATTTTATTATGAATTACATTAATGGCATTATTCCCCCCATGGTAACTCCTCTTATAGATGAAGATACTTTAGATTTAGATGGGCTGGATAAATTAATTAATCATCTTATAAAGGGGGGAGTAGATGGTTTATTTATATTGGGAACCACAGGAGAAGGTCCCAGCCTGAAATACTCATTAAGAAATGAATTAATTAAAAGGGTTTGTAAACATGTAAATAATAGAATACCTGTATTAGTCGGAATAACAGATTCCTCTTATAGAGAATCCGTAAATTTAGCTAATAAATCTCAGGAGTTAGGTGCCCAGGCTGTTGTTATAGCCCCTCCGTACTATTTTAACATAAATCAATCCGAGCTTAATAATTATTTCAATAAACTTATTGATGAGATTTCTATTCCTATTTTTTTATATAATCAACCCTCGTTGACAAAAATAAATATCGAGCTGGAATTTTTAAAAGAACTTGTTGATCGGCCCGAAGTAGTAGGATTTAAAGATAGCTCCGCAGATGTGATCTATTTCAATAAAGTAAACAGACTTAAAAATAGAACTCATTTTTCTTTACTGGTAGGTCCTGAAGAATTACTAATGGAAACAATAATAATGGGTGGCGATGGAGGCATACCTGGTGGCGCTAATATGTTCCCAAATTTATATGTTAATCTTTATAATGCCGCTAAAAATAAAGATATTAAATCTGCATTAAGACTTCATAATGAAATTATGAAAATAAGTTCGATTATTTATAGTGGGAGTGATTATGGGTCAAGTAATGTTATAAATGGCATTAAATATGTACTCCATTTTCTGGGGATATGTAGTGATTATATAGCAAAACCAATGAAGAAAAAAAGTGCAGAAAAGGCCACGATAATCAAAAAATTTATTGAAGAAAATCATGTAATTGTTCATAAATAATCTTATTTATCATGAAAACACATACGATTTTATCCAGTTTTTTATTATTCATCATGGCTTCAACGAATATGCTTTATGGCCAGACCAAACAAGAAAATATTAAACATATTAAAGTCTATTATGAACCCGGAATGTTTGGTGGGTTTCCTGCAAATCATGGAATATGGATATGGGATAATGAGATCTTGGTAGGTTTTTCACAAGGATTTTATAAAGATTTAGGTGAGCGTCATAATATTGACCGGGAGAAAACAGTACTTCGTTTGTTAGCGCGAAGTCTCGACGGCGGTGAAACATGGAAGATTGAAGACCCAGGCAAATCAGGTGCTTTGGTATTACCAGATTCCGACTCTTACAATGGTATTGTAAGGAAAGTTGTACAGCCACTGGCATTAATAGATTGTAATGAAGATATTAATTTTGAACATCCGGACTTTTGCTTAACAGCCCGTATGACCAACATTCATTCAGGTCAGTCACATTTCTGGTATTCCTATGACTGGGGGCATAGTTGGGAAGGTCCTAGTAAACTGCCTAATTTCGGCACAAAAGGTACAGCAGCCAGAACAGACTATATAATAGACAGCAAAAATAAGTGCATGCTTTTTATTACGGCTGTAAAATCAAATGGTAAGGAAGGACGAACTTTGTGTGTCGAAACAACGGACGGTGGAAAAAATTGGTCATTTGTCTCCTGGATCGGTCCGGAACCGGAAGGTTTTTCCATTATGCCGGCTTCAGTACGTTTGTCAGCTCATGAAATTTTAGTAACGGTTCGCAGAAGAGAAAGATCCGGCAGATTTATTGCTGGCTATCTGTCAAGTGATAATGGCCGTACTTGGAGTCATCTGGATAATCCGGTGGAAGATACAGGAATAGGTAATCCACCGGCGATGGTGAAAATGCGGGACGGAAGGATTTGTCTGGTATATGGTTATAGGGCTGAGCCAAATAGTAGTATCCGAGCCAAAATCAGCAGTGATAATGGCAAAACATGGAGTAAAGATTATTTTCTTCGTGATGATGGATCAGGACAAGATATTGGGTATCCAAGAGTTGTACAGCGACCCGATGGCAAAATTGTGGCCTTGTACTATTTTGAGGATAAGGAAACCGGCCATGAACGATACATTGGAGCAACAATATGGGATACTCCAGCAGTTGGTGAGGAATAGGTGGTATGTTTTATATAAAGCACTGTAATCAATTTATGCAGATGGTTGACCTTCAGCCAGAGGTTATAATGTTACAAGATTGGGATGCTACTGGATATGGTTTACCAGATTGCCTGATTCTTGAACTTTTTGAACAAGTAGATTTTTTTGATTGCTTAGAAATAGAAACTATTCTCTCTGGTGTGAAGTATAGTCGAATCCTGGAATTTACGGAAGGCCGGCTCCATGTGAGCGGGGGATGGGCCGTTACCCAAATGATGGAAGGTTTGAGACGTGATATTCATACTTTTATACTTTTATGACTACGTGAATGCATTTTATGTATATTTATAAGGATTACATCTCCAGATAAGAAAATCAAATTAACATTAAAAATCGATTATGAGACATTTATTTCATTTCCGGATAATCCGAAAGATTTTACTGCGCAGGATCCATACTTTGAAAGCTTCGTTTTTTAGTCTTGTTCTATTGGCAGTTCTGGTCCTGATGATCGCAACAATGCACAGTCCTACTGATACCGGGTCGCAATGGCCGCGTGGCGAAGCTCTGACCTACCGGCGTTTCCACGTGGAGGAGGAAAACGGACGTGTAGTTACTGTGACCCCGATCCCTTTCACGAAACCGCCGTTGTGGGCTCGGTATGTCGCACAGGATGAGTTGGATTGGACCGCCGCGATAAAAAACCCTAAGACACCGTACTTCGAAGGGCCCATACCGTTCGTTATTCCGCCGCCTGAAGATGCTGATGAGCCTTTCTACCAACACAACCACCAGCCGTCAATTGCCTGGCTGAACAATGGCGATTTGCTGGCCATTTGGTATTCGACTGCCAGAGAATCCGGCACCGAAATGACAGTGTTGGCTAGCCGGTTCCGTGCCAGCGCACAAACATGGGATACTTCTTCGGAATTCTTCAAATCGGAAAACAGGAACATGACCGGTTCCAGTTTGTTCCATGACGGAGAGGGTACGATTTACCATTTCAACGGCATGGGGCCAGACGGCGGCACAGGCTGGGCCAACCTGGCGCTACTTATGCGGACTAGCAGGAATAACGGTGTAACCTGGACGCCGCCGCGCACGATAGGCCCGGAAATCAAAGGACGTCACCAAGTCATCAGCGGCACTCTAATGACCAATGATAGCGTGTTGATTCAACCCTGTGATGCCGTACCAAGTGGGCAAGGCGGCACCGCGATCCACATCAGCCGCGACGGCGGACGGACCTGGATCGATCCGGGTGTGGGGAAACCCAAGCCAACTTTTGCGGAGGGCGGTGTCGGCCAAGGCACGATTGCCGGTATTCATGCCAGCGTGGTCGAGTTGAACGACGGGCGGCTCATGGCATTGGGTCGCGGCAACAACATCAATGACTACATGCCGATGAGTGTCTCAGATGACGGGGGTGAGACCTGGACATATTCGGCCAGCCCTTTTCCGCCGATCGGTGGCGGCCAGCGGCTTGTGCTCATGCGGCTGCGCGAGGGGCCGATTCTTTTCGTTTCGTTCACCTCCAATAATCGGCGTAATCCCCGCAGTAGAGGTATGAGTTTCACGGATAAAGGCGGGAACGAATTCACTGGCTATGGGATGTTTGCCACGTTGTCCCAAGACGACGGTGAAACCTGGCCAATACGTAAGCTGATTACTCCGGGCGAAGGTGAATACGATGGTGGAGCGTGGACCGGGCAATTTACGACTTCACTAGATAATGCGGAACATTCCGGCTACCTGGCCGCTACCCAGACCCCTGACGACGTCATACACCTGATTTCCAGTCGGCTACATTATCGCTTCAACCTGGCCTGGCTACAGCAGCCGAACGAGGTACCGCACGGAAACGACTGAAGATGACAGGAACAGGCACGCAATTAAAACACAACTCCCGGTGTCTCGATATCCATGGCATTGTATCCGTGGTGCAGACCCCGTTTGACTCAGCCGGCGAGCTTGACCTGGCCAGTCTCCGACGACTGGTCGAAGACGCGGTCGCCGCCGGGGTCGACGGGTTTCTTGCGCCGGTGGTGGCCAGTGAAGTAGCCTTCCTGTCGGCCGAGGAACGGGAGCTAGTTGTCGACGAGATCGCGACCACCGCCAACAGCCGGGTTCCCTTGATTGTCGGCGCCTCCACGAATGACCCCGCCGAATGCCGGGCGATTGCCAGACAAGCAGCGGCCAAAGGCGACGCGGCCTACCTGGTCGCGGTGCCGTCCGCAATCTACAAAACACCGTCGGCGATTCTTCCGTTCTTTCAGGAAGTGACCGAGGGCATCGACCTGCCGCTGGTAATCCAGGACTTCGAGTTCAACGGGCCCGGAATGGACATGCTGACCATCCGCCGACTGAAGGAGCATCTGCCGACCCTGGTCGGGGTGAAGATCGAAACCGTACCGGCCGGACCGAAATATACCGCCGTCCGCGAAGCATTTGGTACCGACTTCTTCATTGCCGGGGGCTGGGCAGTGCCGCAGTTCATCGAGGCTCTCGATCGCGGGGTGGATGCCATGATTCCCGAAAGCTCCATGATCAGGGTGTATAAACGCATCCAACGACGCTATGAACGAGGCGAGAGGGATGCGGCCAAGACGTTGTTCCACCGCCTGCTTCCCATACTGGCCTTCACCAATCAGGACGTAGGGAATTCCATCCTCTTTTTCAAATACCTGCTAGTCCGCAAGGGTATCTTCCGCACCACGCGCATGCGCTGCCCCGAACCGGGATGGGACCGATACAGCCTGAGCGTGGCCGAGGAACTGATTGAACTGTATCTTGAACTGGAAGAAGGCGATCAATGATTTTACGATTGGGTTCTATATGTCAGTTTCAACGAAGGCGGACTTGCCAGGCTTGGGGATACACTGAAAAGAATAAAATAATCTATAATCCCTTAAAATTGCTTGGTTATCCTGATTCAATCAAAACAAAATTCTCAATATAATAACAGGAAAGAATATATTAATATGTATATAAACTTTATCGATGAAGCACTGCCTCTCGTGTGAGATGTTTTAATTAACCGATGAAGAAAGATTATAACAAATAAACATAATTAATAACAGTATAAATAGAATTCATTATGCGTAGTTTAGATCTGATCGTTTTCTTTGTCTACCTGATTGGTATTACTATTTTTGGCGGATCTTTTTACAGAAAGAATAAGACCGCATCGGCTTTTACACTTGGTAACCGAAGTATCCCTGGATGGGTTATAACGATGTCCATTTTCGCAACATTTGTTTCAAGTATATCATATCTTGCATTACCGGGCAGTGCATACCTGAAGAATTGGAATGCCTTTGTTTTTAGCTTGTCACTTCCCATTGCTACCATCGTGGCTGTTAAGGTTTTTGTACCCCTGTATCGTAAAGTGAATAGTCCGTCAGCCTATACTTATCTGGAACAACGCTTCGGTCCCTGGGCAAGAGTTTATGCCTCAACCAGTTATTTTTTAACACAGTTGATGCGTATTGGTACAATCTTGTATCTTTTGGCACTTACCATAAACTCCATTTTCGGATGGGATATTACTACAGTGATTGTAATAACCGGTATTGTAATCATGATATATTCCATATTAGGCGGTATCCAGGCTGTGGTCTGGACCGATGCCATCCAGGCAATTATACTGATTACTGGAGCCCTGGTTTGTACTATTTATATTTTATTTAATATGCCGGAAGGGCCCGGACAAGTATTCACCATCGCTGCTGAAAATGGTAAATTCAGCCTGGGTAGTTTCAGCCTGGATCTTTCTGAATCTACATTCTGGGTCGTTTTGGTTTATGGGATATTTATCAATCTTCAGAATTTCGGAATTGATCAGAACTATGTTCAGCGTTATATTGCTTCCAAGTCTGATAAGGATGCAAAAAGATCGGCTTTAAGCGGTGGTATGTTATACATTCCTGTATCTTTAATGTTCCTGTTTATCGGGACAGCTTTGTTTGCCTTTTATAACTCAGGGGCGGGTCAATTGCCTCCTGAGCTGCAGGGCACGACCAAAAGTGACGGAGTGTTTCCGTTTTTCATTGTAAATGAGTTGCCTGCAGGAATAACCGGGCTCCTTATTGCCTCTATCTTTGCAGCCGGGATGAGTACCATCTCAACCAGCTATAACAGCTCAGCCACTGTATTTCTCACTGATTATTACCAGCGCTTTTTTAAAAAATCCGCATCCGACAAACAAGCTATGCGTGTATTATATATTTCTTCCTTTGTGATCAGTATAAGCGGAATTTTAGTTGCCATTGCCATGATCAATGTGAAAAGCGCTTTAGATGCCTGGTGGAAACTGGCTTCCATTTTTAGTGGTGGCATGCTGGGACTCTTTCTCCTGGGTGTCTTTTCTAAACATAAAAATACGGTGGGCGCTATTATTGGTGTGATCATTGGCCTGGGGGTTATATTGTGGCTGAGCCTTTCCAATTTGTTGTTAAGTGAAGAAGCGCTTGGGAACCAATTCCATACATACCTCACCATTGTATTTGGGACTTCAGCCATCTTTCTGGTTGGATTCCTGTTTACTTTGTTTAAAAGAAAGAAGTGAATGAAAAAAATGAAATTGCTATGAACTATGAAATTAAAATCAGTAAAATCACAGCTTTGTCCGGATTATGGCTTTATTTGGGATTTGCAATACGAAAATAGTGTTGAATCGCTTTTTGAGGTACAGAAAACTTACTGCTCACTTTAAAACTTACGAAGTGGCAAAGCTTATATTCTGTAATAATGTTTAACTATAATAATTTTAACTATGAAAAGACTACAAGGAAATTTACCTAAAATCGGGATTCGCCCTACCATCGACGGCAGACTAGGTGGAGTAAGGGAGTCATTGGAAGATCAAACCATGGGCATGGCTAACAACGTAGCTGATTTTCTTACGAATAATTTACGGCATCCTGACGGGAGCCCTGTTGAATGTGTTATCGCCGATTCGTGTATCGGCGGTGTTACAGAGGCTGCACAGACAGCCGAAAAATTCGCAAGCGAAGGAGTCGGTGTTTCGCTGACGGTTACACCATGCTGGTGTTACGGGAGCGAGACTATCGATATGGACCCGCAGATTCCGAAAGCAATTTGGGGGTTCAACGGAACGGAAAGACCGGGCGCTGTATATTTAGCTGCAGCCCTGGCAGGACATAACCAGAAAGGCCTCCCGGCATTCGGAATATATGGCAGGGATGTTCAGGATGTTGGCGAAAAAAACATCCCCGAAGATGTGAAAGAAAAACTACTCCGTTTTGCAAAAGCCGGTATTGCAGTTGCTACCATGAAAGGCAAATCATACCTTTCCATGGGGTCGGTATCTATGGGTATTGCGGGATCGATTGTTAATGAAGAGTTTTTTCAGAATTACCTGGGCATGCGAAATGAATACGTTGATATGTCTGAGTTTGTGCGAAGAATTGATGAAGGCATTTTTGACAAGGATGAATTCACTGAAGCAATGAAATGGGTTAAAGCCAACTGTAAAGAAGGCTCTGACCAAAACCCGCCAAATAAACAGAAAACCAGAGAAGAAAAAGACAGGGATTGGGAGTTTGTTGTAAAGATGACACTCATTGCCCGCGACCTGATGGCAGGTAATCAGAAACTTGCAGAAATGGGATTCGGAGAAGAAGCATTAGGCCATAACGCTATTGTTTCAGGTTTCCAGGGCCAGCGTCAATGGACCGATCATTTTCCGAATGGTGACTTTATGGAGGCTATCCTTAATTCATCTTTCGATTGGAATGGGATCAGGCAGCCCTTCCTTGTTGCAACCGAAAATGATACTCTCAACGGGGTCTCTATGGCTTTCGGACACCTTCTGACTAATACGGCACAGATATTCTCTGATGTGAGAACCTATTGGAGTCCTGATGCAGTTTTGCGGGTTACAGGTAAAGAGCTGACAGGAAAAGCATCAGGTGGGATAATACATTTGATAAACTCGGGGTCAACTACACTGGATGCCACCGGCAAGATGAAATATGGTGATAAACCTGCCATGAAACCTTTCTGGGATATTACTGATGAGGATGTTCAGGCTTGCCTGGATTCCACTGTCTGGAGCCCGGCCGACCAGGGATATTTCAGAGGTGGTGGATTTTCCTCCAACTTCAATACAGAAGCTGAAATGCCGGTCACAATGTGCAGAATAAATATTGTTAAGGGCTTAGGCCCTGTATTGCAAATCGCTGAAGGATATACAGTTATATTAGACCAGGAGGTTCACCGGATACTGGATGAGCGTACCGATCCTACCTGGCCAACAACATGGTTTGTGCCCAATCTGACCGGTGAAGGTTCTTTTACTGATGTTTATTCGGTTATGGCAAACTGGGGCGCAAATCACGGCGCTATCAGCTATGGTCATATCGGCGTTGATCTGATAACGCTCGCCTCTATGCTCAGGATACCGGTCTGTATGCATAATGTACCGGATGAAAAGGTATATCGTTCAAGCGCCTGGGCAACTTTCGGACAAAATAAAGAAGGCTCGGATTACAGGGCTTGTGCAAATTACGGACCACTTTATAAATGATTTTAAACAAAAAAACATGTCGGATAAATATGTAATTGGAGTCGATTACGGAACAGACTCCTGCCGTGCGTTGATTTTAAATGCTTATTCGGGTGAAGAAATCGGATCATCTGTGAAAAACTACCCACGGTGGATGGAAGGAAAGTACTGCGATTCCTTGAAAGACCGATACCGTCAACATCCTTTGGATTACACCGGGGTATTGGAATATATTGTAAATGACGCTCTCTCCGCCTGCCCTGCCGATGTTGCCGGAAACGTGGTTGGTATGGCTTTTGACACAACCGGGAGCACACCTGTTTTGACAGACGAAAACGGTACTCCACTGGCACTAAAATCCGGTTTTGAAGAAAATCCAAATGCCATGTTCATCCTCTGGAAAGATCACACATCGGTAAAAGAGGCCGCAGAAATCAATGAACTGGCAAGAAAATGGGAAACAGACTATACTCGATATGAGGGTGGTATCTATTCCTCGGAATGGGTTTGGGCAAAGGTTATTCATGTATTACGTCAAGATGAGGAAGTCCGAAAAGCAGCATATTCATGGGTTGAGCATTGCGACTGGATGCCGGCCTTGTTAACAGGCAATACAAAACCGGAAGATATCCGTCGCAGCCGGTGTGCAGCGGGACATAAAGCCATGTGGCACGAAAGCTGGGGTCTTCCGGATGAAGAATTCCTGGTTGCTTTAGACCCTTTGTTGAAAGGTTTCAGAAACCGTCTCTATCATAAAACATATACCAGCGATATTGTTGTTGGTACGCTTACTGAAGAGTGGGCGGAAAAGCTTGGGTTAACGGTTAATGTAAAAGTTGGCGTTGGCGCTTTTGATGCGCACCTTGGAGCTGTTGGAGGCGAGGTTTCACCCAAGGCGCTGTTGCGTATCATGGGGACTTCAACATGCGATATCATGACAGCTTCTTACCGGGAAATGGAAAACAAACTCGTACCTGGTATTTGCGGCCAGGTGGATGGGTCAGTTGTACCCGGGTATATAGGCATGGAAGCAGGGCAATCGGCTTTTGGCGATGTGTACGCGTGGTTTAAAAACCTGCTTTCATGGCCATTATCATTGTTGGAAAACGAAGAAAAAGCAAAAGAACTTGAAGAACAGATCCTACCAAAATTGACGGAGGAAGCTTTAAAGATATCCATAGATGAATCAGCTGTGCTTGCAACAGATTGGATAAACGGGCGCCGCACACCAGATGCTAATCCGATGGTAAAAGGAACAATTACTGGAATAACACTTGGGACTTCTGCCCCTATGATTTTCAGAGCCCTTGTTGAAGCAACTGCTTTTGGCTCAAAAGCAATTATCGACCGCTTCATCGAAAATGGGATTGAAATTAAGGAAGTAATTGCTCTGGGAGGTGTAGCCAAGAAATCGGACATGGTGATGCAGATCCTGTCCGATGTGTTAAATATGCCGATCAAAATAGTCCGGTCAGAACAGGCCTGCGCTTTAGGAGCCGCCATGTTTGCTGCCGTGAATGCAGGTATCTATAAAAAGGTCGAGGAGGCACAAAAAGCTCTGGGACAAGAGTTTGAAAAGGAATTCACTCCTAATACCGAGAAACATAAAAAGTATATAAAAATATATGAAAAATACCTGAACCTTGGTGAGATTACAGAAAAGTTAATGATAAAACAGAACTTATCTGATGTATAGATTAATTCCTTAATTCCTGTTAAATAAAACGGAGTAATTAAGTGTCTTTAAATTTAACGAAAGAGATGTAAATCGGAAAAGACCGCCGAAATATCAGGTTTTAATCGTAGTCTGATATTATAGAATAAAATTAAAAAAACAACATAATAAAAATAGTATTCTATGAATTCAAAACTATCTGAAAAAAAAAGATTTATACCACACGGCACAATTTTGCCCTTTATTCTTGTAACAGCGCTGTTCATGTACTGGGGTATTCCCGCCAACTTGAATGATGTTCTTATTAAAACAGTTTATGAAATCGTTTGAAATAAACCGTTTCCAGGCCGGTTTAATACAATCGGCTTTTTATATGGGGTATTTTTTACTGGCTATGCCTGCGGCCCTGCTTATGAGAAAATTTAATTATAAAACGGGACTAATAACAGGTCTTTTCCTTTTTAGCATTGGTTGTTACCTTTTCTGGCCTGCTGCCGTAGTAAGTGAATATAGTTTTTTCCTCTTTGCATTATTTGTGATAGCCTCCGGTCTAGCCTTTTTAGAAACAGGTGCCAACCCGTTTATTGCCAGTTTAGTTAATCCTGAAACATCGGAAAGGAGATTGAACTTTTCTCAGTCATTCTATCCACTTGGAGCAGTTATAGGGGCTCTTACCGGTACAATATTTATTTTTTCAGGTATTGAACACAACGAAGCCACTATCAATGCTATGAAAACTGCAGGAGAATATGATGCTTACCTGAAAAAAGAAACAATACGGGTTGTAACGCCATACCTGGTATTAGCTACCGTTGTCCTTACCTGGGGTCTTTTTATACTTTTAACTAAGTTTCCCAAAATCCATGAAGAGAAAAATGATTACGCACAAAAAGGAAAGTTATCTGATTTGCTTAAATATCCTCATTTCTGGAAAGGAGTACTTGGTTAATTTTTCTATGTTGGCGCACAGGTTTGTACATGGAGCTATTTTATCACATATATACAAGATTATACGGGTCAGCCGGAAAAAATAGCAGGCGGTATACTCACCGGGACATTAGTTGCTTTTGGTGTGGGTCGTTTCTTTTCCACCTGGATCATGAAATATTTCAAACCTAATAAAATGATGGGGATTTACGCTATCAGTAACATGGTATTGGTAGGAACAGGAATTATTTTTCCTGGTTGGGTTGGTGTTGGGGCTATCTTCCTCACAAGCTTCTTCATGTCTCTGATGTTCCCGACAACGTTTGCTTTAAGTATTAAAGGACTTGGACCTAATACGAAGTTAGGAGGCTCATTGCTTGTTATGGCAATCGTAGGGGGCGCCATTTTTACGCCTATTATGGGGCTGATATCGCAGACAACAGGAAGCATGGCATTAGCGATGATCGTGCCCTTTGTAGGTTACGCCTACATGGTTTATTACTCTTATAGTGGATACAGAATGAAAGGTGAACCGGTATTTGAAAACAACAAGGTGAACTTCTTGAATTAAACCAGAAATAGAAAAAGTTGATAAGTACAAATTTATAAAGATTCGTCCAAAAATAGACAAAAATGGGGACAGCTTCCGATTGTCGGAGCCGGTATTTCTACAGTTTTTCCTATAATATTGATAGCTCCCTGGCTGATTAGCGATTATGCGGGTAAAGCAAGAAACATTCATTCACCTATGTATCGTATTCTTGGATTAATCGGTGTTCTTTTCGGATTTGGGATGCAATTTATTGATACAACACCACCGCTTCTGATGGTATTTTCGCAAGCATTCCAGGCTCTTATATTGCCTGCAGTGGCAATTCCTGTTTTTATCCTGATTAACCGGAAGTCATTAATGAATAAATATGTGGCAGGCTCCGGGATGAACATAGGTTTAATAGCAGTTATGTTGTTTAGTTTATTAACGGCATATCTTGCTATTGTTGATTTTTTTTGATAAAAACAGATTATAAAATCGAAAACTATTATTTGTAGTGTCCCTGATTCGCGTAAGAAAATTCATTACCATCTTCCTTTAAACGATACAATAAATTACTTATCTTCATAAACTCCCCAAAAAGATTTCATGAAAAGCAGAAAGATTCGTAAAATAGAAGATTGTTTTGAGTGATATTACAGAGACACAATAAATAATGAAAAAAATGAGAAACATAAAAACTTTTAGAGCTTTCCTTTTCTTAATACCTGTAATTATTTTAGTGTGTTTTCTGACAAGTTGTAAAAAATGGACCGAAAATGAAAAGGAAACTTTCAGCATTGTAACCAACAGAGGTGGACAGACTCTCGGTTACTCACCTACGTCAGATGTTAAACTAATTTTTGACAAGGGGTTTGCGTTCAAGGATCTGAATAAAAACGGAGAACTGGACAAATACGAAGATTGGCGACTCACCGTCGATGAGCGGGCAAAAGACCTGGCGTCAAAAATGTCCATAGAACAGATTTCCGGTCTTATGCTGTACAGTGCACACCAGACTATACCGGCTTCAGGCGGACGGTTTGGTGGTACCTATAATGGAAAAAAGTTGGCAGAAAGTGAGGCAAACTCGTGGAACTTGTCAGACCAGCAAATTGATTTTCTTACAAATGATAATCTGAGACATGTTCTGATAACCAGGGTTGAAAGCCCAGAAGTTGCAGCACGTTGGAACAATAACGTTCAGGCTCTGGTTGAAGGCATTGGTATGGGTATTCCTGCAAACAACAGTTCTGATCCTCGTCACAGATCGATTGCCAATGCGGAATACAATGCAGGTGCAGGCAGTGACATTTCCATGTGGCCCGGATCGCTCGGGCTCGCCGCAACCTTTGATCCTGATATCATGAAAAAGTTTGGAGAAATTGCATCGACTGAATACCGTGCCCTTGGTATTGCAACAGCCCTTTCTCCCCAAATTGATCTGGCTACTGAACCCCGCTGGAACCGGGTAAATGGAACTTTCGGTGAAGATCCTCAGCTTTCCACAGATATGACCCGCGCATATGTTGACGGTTTCCAATCTTCCACCGGTAACAGTGAGATTTCCGGTGGGTGGGGGTATCTCAGTGTAAATGCCATGGTTAAGCACTGGCCGGGCGGCGGCTCAGGTGAAGGCGGAAGGGATGCCCATTTTGGATACGGGAAATATGCCATATATCCCGGCAACGCTTTTAATGAACATCTGATCCCCTTCACAGAAGGTGCATTCAAGCTGGAAGGGAAAACAGGCATGGCTGCAGCTATTATGCCCTACTATACCATTTCCTTTAATCAGGATACACAATATGGAGAAAATGTTGGTAATTCATACAGCCAATATATTATCAACGACCTGCTCCGGACAAAGTACAATTTTGATGGTGTCGTCTGTACAGATTGGGCGATTACAAACGATGAAAGCTCTGATATCACGAATAGGATGGGGGGCGGTCGTTGCTGGGGTGTGGAAGAAAACTTTACGGTAGCAGAAAGGCATTACATGATCATCATGGCAGGGGTCGACCAGTTCGGTGGTAACAATGATGCAGGTCCTGTTATCGATGCTTATAACATCGGTGTGCAGGAACTGGGTGAATCAGCTATGCGTGCCCGCTTTGAAGAATCAGCCGTCCGTCTTCTGAAAAACATTTTTCGCGTTGGGCTTTTCGAAAATCCTTATCTCGATAGCGAAGAATCCGTTACGATTGTAGGAAAAGCCGGGTACATAACTGCCGGTTATAATGCCCAGCTTAAGTCTATCGTTATGTTAAAAAATAAGGATAATGCCCTTCCTCTTGAGAAGAACAAGACAGTTTTTGTACCTAAAAAATATACGCCCGCAGGCAGGAATTGGTTTGGTAATGCCATCCCAGAATCATACGATTACCCGGTTAATATGGATATTGTTAAGAAATATTTTAACGTTACCGATAATCCGGATGAGGCAGATTATGCTATCGTATTCATCGACAGTCCAAACACCGGTAGTGGTTACAGTGCTGCCGATGTGGAGGCAGGTAGCAACGGTTATGTCCCCATGAGTCTCCAGTACGGTACCTACACGGCAAAATATGCCCGGGATCCCAGTATTGCCGGTGACCCCAGGGATATACTCAATCGCACTTACAAAAACAGGACGGTTACACCATCCAATACTACCGATCTGGCTATGGTACTGGATACAAAAGAAGTAATGAACGGAAAGCTTGTCATAGTTTCACTCAATATGTCGAACCCGGCAGTCTTCGGGGAATTTGAAAAGAATGTTGATGCTATTGTTATCAACTTCGGAGTACAGGAACAAGCTATTCTGGATATCCTGACCGGAAAAACTAAACCTTCGGCATTGTTGCCTATGCAAATGCCTGCGAATATGAAAACTGTCGAAGAACAGTATGAAGACGTTCCGCATGATATGGATTGTTATGTAGATTCAGAAGGTAACACCTATGATTTCGCCTTTGGTCTTAGCTGGACAGGTGTTATAAATGATGCAAGAACGGCAAAATATAAAAAGTAAACACAAAATTAAAAAAGAAAAAAAAACAAATTCATGAACATATTATTGTTCCTTATGATTTTACCACTTATTTGCTTTCATGCATGTGTCCGGGAAAAACAATTAACGCCCACAGGGGAAAAAAAAGTTGCAGGAGCCATTCCTTTTATCCGGAAATGCAGGTTGCAAAAGATATTGTTGCTGTAAAGTTGGACAAAAATATTCGCCATTCTCGAAGATAATTTTTCTTAGTTTTTAATAAATGATAAGGAAAAAAGCAGAAATATACTTTACTTGCATTTTTTTCAATTAAAGAAATACATTAAAACTAGTAAGTTGTACATTTCATTAATAATGGTAATTCACAGAAATAATTAAAGTTGGTTTTATAGTAAGAATTTGATTGCGAGATGTATTTTAACGAAACTCAAATTAAAAAGAAAAATCTGCTTGCCTATTCAGAAGGCTGGATATCAATTGGTGTTAATATTCTTCTTTTTGGATTAAAATTCTGGGCAGGGATTGTTTCCGGATCTGTTGCAATTGTTGCAGATGCATGGCATACACTTACCGATTCTGTTAGCTCAATTATTGTGCTCATTGGTGTAAAGGTTTCAAAAAAGCCGCCTGATAAGCGCCACCCTTTTGGTCATGGCAGAGCTGAACTTATCTCAACTCTTTTTATAGCATTTTTTTTAGGATGGGTTGCAATTCATTTTGTTACAGGGTCAATTGAAAAGTTAAGACATCATGAACCAGCTGATTTCGGAATTGTTGCAATTATTGTTACAATTGTGTCTGTTGTGCTAAAGGAAGCACTTGCCCAGTATGCTTTTTGGGTTGGAAGGAAGACCGGTTTCAAATCGATGAAAGCAGATGGTTGGCATCATCGTACAGATTCTATTTCATCTTTGGTCATTCTTGTTGGTATTCTATTTGGCAGATTATACTGGTGGGTAGATGGAGTACTTGGTCTTGCTGTATCAGTGATGATCTTCTATAGTGGTTACAAGATAATGCAGGAAGCAGTCAGTTCCCTGCTTGGTGAAAAGGCTGAACCGGACCTCATGGAAAAAATAAAAAGAATTGCTGATTCAGTTACAGAAATGGATATTCATCTGCATCACATGCATTTGCATGATTATGTAAATCATAAAGAATTAACCTGCCACATCATGTTACCAAAAGAGATGAAACTGGAAGATGCTCATAAGATTGTGACCATGATTGAAGATGGGATATACAAAGAAACTTTCATCGAAACCACAATTCATATTGATCCGAAGTGTTAGGAATTGAGAATATCCGAAATATTCCTGAAAAATTTTTTTCTTAATTATGTTCATAAAGATTATCAGGATCAGAATTATCCAGTTCAACCAGGAAAGATGCTATCTTTTGAGTAAGATCTGTCAGAAAGTGTTTTCCTTTTTCGGCAGTAGCCTTTGAAGGGTCGCCCACTCCAGTGTCCTTTGAGATTTTCCTCCATTCCCGCGGAGCCCAGACCCATCCTTCCTTAATTCCGGTAAGATTGATATTTACGGCTTTTCCAACACCTGCTTCCTGAATTGGCAGGCATAAATCCGGTATTATGTGGAGCATGATGCTGGTTACCAATTCACCGGCATGGTCACCCGGCTCATCAAAATACTTTGA
>JAGLWB010000082.1 GCA_023133655.1 Bacteroidales bacterium | reverse complement strand
GCCATTTAATGAATAGATGCCTACATTATTAAATATTTTATCTGTTTTTATTTTCACCCTGTCTGTTGTAGGATTTGGGAATAATTCAAGATGATAACCTGTCCGGTCATCTATTCCCGTCGAAAAATTATGCTCAACAAGGTATCTTACATTATAACCTGCCCATTCTGTGTCTATAATAATCATCACAGGAACTTTAATACCTGGTGCGAACCAATCATATTGAATATCAGTGAATGACCCACCTGAAACCCATCCCCCTCCATAATTAAACCAGGAATAATCTATTGTTGTTCTTTTTAACCGTAATACATTATGATATTCCCCGGCAGGTGTTGAAATTGTACCATAAGCATCCGCTTCAACAATTACTATTGATGAGTCACGCATAAAATAATGCCCCATATCAATATGATACATCAAAAGTTCCCATGTGTCGTTGAAACTATCATTATAAGTAAAAGGGAATTGATGTGCTGTTAATATGTTTATATAAGTAGAAAAACTGTTGTTTCCTGCTCCAAGGAAACCCATGGCAAGCAGATCCTGTGAGGTGCTATTGCAATCGTAATATTGATAAGGGCCAACTTCCGGATTTTCCGAACTCCTGATGCAAATATTGGCACTTACAACAGCGGCTGAGTCTCCAAATGCCGTTGTTGATGGATCAACACAAATAGCACCCTCACCTACATAATAGGTGCCTCCTGATATTGTACTAAAATCCCATATCAAATTAGCCCCACCAGCGCCGGGATCAATATTTGTTACATCAATGAACCCATCATACCGATAAGCATCTCCGATAGAAAAATTAAGGTCACTGGTTAATACAGGTTGTGCAAACAGAGCCTGCAAAGCAAAAATTGAAATAAATAACAGAGTAAATTTTTTCATGATTATTAATTTTTTAATTGTGATTAGTTTTTAATGCACCTGACTGAGAAACCCATAGTTCTTGGTTTTGTTCCAAATGCAGTATTCGATGAAGTATTCAGAATTTGCATACGAATAGACTGGGTACCATTTTCAGTTGATGTCCACATCTTAAATGCCAGCTTCATGCTGAAATAATCTCCGTTTTGCGACATATTTCCTGATCCCCGGGCCGAAAATCCGGATTCATTGGTGGCACCTGTATTGGGATCTTCCCAATATGTATATCCTGTTTCTTTCATTTTACCACCGGCTTGCATATGTCCGCCAAGAAAAGCTTCCAGCGTTTCCCCTTCAGCTTCGGAAGGAACATGCCAGCCATCAGGACAAACACCCTGGGCTCTTTCTGAAGTGTTTTTACTTAATTTCATCACAGCATTCCAGGTGTACAGTCTTCCATAATCACTAACATTTGCTTCGTTATCATCATATGCATAAGCCTCATCAATTGGCGCCCCATCAGCATAGTGCAGCGAACGTAAATTTTGTTTCATCCATGTCTGGGTCCCAATGTCAACAGTTTCGTAAACATTGCCATCATAATCAGTTACTGTACCCGGAGGAGGTCCGCTTCCTGATAAAATTACATACTGATCGCCGATGTACAAGGTGTCGTTTGAATAATAAACATAAATCGAACCTGTATGCAATGAATACGGAACCGACAATAACTGGGATGTGCCCATTTCTAAAAAATCACTACCCCCCATCACATCCATTTCCGCTTTTAGAAAATAGGCATTAGCACCCCAGTTGACAGCACTAAAAACACCTGATACAACAGTTCCCTTTCCTATATTCACATTAAAAACCCCTGTACCATTTGATTCCGCACTGAATGTTTCGCAATAAACCACATTGCCATTAATATTGTCAGAAATCAGAGACATCCTTATTCCTATTGTAGCATTGGTTATGGCTACACCTTCATCATTGCGTGCAATAGCCTGGTATTTAAAACTTTGAGGAGCTTGTGCCATTACTGATCCAATAAGGATAAGAGATAGAAACAATAAATTTAATTTTTTCATTTTTAAAGGATTTTAGTTAAAATTTATTTTTTGATAATTTTTTTATTTACAAAATTGTGTTCGGAAAATATTAGTCTCATCATATAAAGGCCTGGATTTAATTGCTTCAGGCTAACAGCCATAGGGTTGTTTTTCAATTGTACTGCGAGAACTACAGAACCATGCATGTCAATTATCTCAATGTGTATGGGCTTATCAATAGCTTTGCACATGATGTAAACCATATCGTCAGATGGATTAGGGTAAACATCAATATCGTCAGCACCAATAGTTTGTTCATTAATTGCCAATTCCTCTCCCGTTCCTTGTAAGAATCCCTGCGTAAGCATAACTCCCTGATTAGTATATGACTCCGTAACTATTTCGCCAATTACGAAATCGAGGGAACAGCCGGAGGCTATAAAGGTTTCACCACCTGTAGATATTACACTTGGATTAAGTTCCTGCGCAATGGCGTAATCGGTGAGCCCTATGACTAAAGCGAGTTGCAAGAACACCATCATGATTGTTCTTGTAAATTTTATAATCGTTTTAATTATCCGTTTTCTTATCATCCTGAATATGTTTTAGAATTTTGATTAATGCACCTTTCTGATGCCTTATTTTTTTTTTAATATCGGAAATCGAATCAGTTTCTGATTTTTTTGTTTTCTTTTTTTTACCTGTATTTCGACCTTTACTTCCCATACAATTTGTGGAGATTGCACGGCGAAAATATTGTGACTTTAGCGGGTATCAAAATTTAACAGGTCGTGAAAAAGTAACATGGGAGGTTTCAAAAAGTCACAATCCCTGCAACTAATTGAAATTAAGTGGGATAAAAATTGATGCTTATTATATCTTCATAAGAAATGGCACCAGTTTTTCGTCAGACGAAAGGCTTAGTTTTTTTCTTAAACGGTAGCGCGTGGTTTTAATACCACCTTCTGACTTAAAAGCAATAGCAGCAATTTCTTTTGTGGTCAGGTTCAGTTTTAGAAGGGCTGCTGTTTTTATTTCTGTTGCTGTCAGGTCCGGGCATATTTCAAGTAATTTATCGTAAAAACCTAAATGTATATTCTTGAAAATCTTGTCAAATTCATTCCAGATATTTTGTTTTGTTTGATTTTCAAGTTCATAAATTATATTTTTAATGTGTTTTGACTCTTCCGGGTTTATATTTATTGCACTATTAAAACCTTCTAGTCTTTCAATAACGATCGAAATAGTATCATTAAATCGAATCATTTCTAAAGCCTTTGAAGCAAGTTCCCTGTTTT
This sequence comes from Bacteroidales bacterium, assembly GCA_023133655.1. Taxonomy (GTDB): domain Bacteria; phylum Bacteroidota; class Bacteroidia; order Bacteroidales; family JAGONC01; genus JAGLWB01. Next base: position 26,398 of record JAGLWB010000082.1, on the reverse strand, counting down.
TCGACTCCAATTGCTTTTGTAAGATCAGGTTTTCTTTTTCAATGATCTCATTTTCCTGGGTATGTATGATATTATCCTGCTCCAATAGTTTCTGTTGCCGGTAAAATGCTGTTGATTTAAATCTGAACAGGAAAAAAAGAAGAACAATAACTCCAGCCAAAACAATGATTAGAATAGTTAATAAAATATTATTTTTTCGTTGAATTTTACTTTTGCCTTTAAGCAAACTTATTTCACTGTCCTTTCGTTCCGATTGAAACTTTGCCTCAAACTCCGTCAGTAATCGCTCTTTACCGGCAGTGAATAAGCTGTCCTGCAAAATTTTGTGTTTCAACAAAAACTCATAAGATTTTTTGTAATTTGCATTATAAAAGGATATGTCGGACAATATTTTGTACCCAAGGCTGATAAGGGATGGATTGTCCATTTTTCTGGCCATTGACAATGCGCTTTCAGCAAGATTGAAGGCATCGGGTTTCCCCTGGTAATTTCTGGCGACAGCCAAACGAAGATTTGTAATACATATCCCGGTTTTTTCGTTAAGCTTTATGAAATTATCAAGCGCAATTTGTAAGGATTCTTCTGCTTGTACATACTTGCCCATTTTTATAAGTATTCCGCCAATGTTGTATTCCGAACCCGCGATTGCCCTGTCCATTTTTAGGTTGGAACGAATTAATAAAGCCTGATTATAGTATATTAAAGAAGAATCAAGCTCTCCCAATTCTTCGTACGATTTGCCAATGCAGGTTAAGGTGTTTGAAATTCCTTTTTGGTCATCAATAGCCTTCTTTATGGAGAGTGTTTCCCTGAAATAAACCAATGCTTTTTCCGGATCTTTCCTGTTGAGAAGCACTACGCCTATGCTTCTGTAGCACGATGACATTAGTTTTGCATTTCCTGTTAATTCGGTGAGTTTAATGGACTCTTTGTACATTTCCAAAGCATGAATGTGATCACCCCGGATGTTGAAAGTTGCAGCTTTAGCAAAATAAAGAAAAGCCAGTGCATCCAATTCATTTGTGGTTTCCAGTATTTCTTTGGCCTTGTCCAGATATTTGATAGAAAGAAAGTAGTCGTCTTTGTAATAATACACACGGCCTTGCCAAAGAAGGCTTTTTCCGATGCCTTCTTTGTATTTTTGAGATGTTGAGATTGTAAATGCTTCCTGAAGATACATCAGGGCTTTTTCATTATCTACACTACAATAATACTCGCCTAATTTGATTAATGTATTTACTTTAACCGTATCCTCGGGCAGGTTTAACAGCTTGCTTTCGAGTTGCTGAATATCATCTTCTGCAAATACATTTTGAATGCTTAACAGTACCAAGAGAACAATTAAAAAATACTCTTTGGGGAAACAATAAATTGATTTTTTAAACAGGTTTGGTTTTTTGTTCATTACTAAAAAATACAATTATGTAAACATATCCAGCCACTCATCGTCTGTCTCATCTGTCAGCTTTACAATGAACGCTAACGAAATAGGATTTGTGTCAAGTTAATTCACGCAAATGTAAGCAAAAGGGATGACATCCTCGGCTGGGGGATGTCATCCCTTTTTGATTCAAGGTGAATATTTCATTGGTAAGGGCCAATTAACCATAAATCACCTGATCGGACCCGGTAACTGTGTTGGTAATGGAAACACTGTTTGCATTGTCTATTTCTACGGTCCCATAAAACCCTACATCGTTATCCCCTGTAATTTCCTGATGAGAGCTGCCATTAAATATGAAGGTGCCTGTTGAACCGCTGGCAAACAATGTAGTGGTATTGTTGATCAGGTCGCCTTGGTTCTGAATGGTTCCATCGTTATCTATGGTTCCGTTGGTGGCTGAAATACCATTCATTGCAATAATTGTGGATCCTGTTTGAACAACGAGGTATGTTCCGTTTTTAATGATAAGCTGTGCTTCTGCATTACCGATCAAACAAAAAACCAGAATGAAGAAAATAAATTATATACCACGGTTCAGGGTGCAAATAACAGGGGTGAAATAAAATTCTGGCTCACCCTGCTAGCGAAAACAGGGTTTTAGTTCACCTAAATCCTTCTATCATGAAAACTTTTGTCAGCCAATTTACAAAAATTATATTGATCATGTTAATATCACTGAGTATATACCCCGGCCAGCTTTATTCACAGGAAACACAGTGCAATATGTTATTGATCGAGGATACGGCACCTTCATGTGAGGCACCCACTTCACAGGGGATCATATATTTTCCGAATGACTATTCCGGGATGTGGAAAATTTTAACTACAAAGTGCTTGTCGTAAAGTAAAACGTTTGGTACTGCCAGATTAAACACCTGACAGCACAACTCCAGGCACTTAAGGCACTCCAAACTCAAGGCACTGTTTTATTGTAGTTGCCTTAATGAAAAGAATTGTTAAATTTGTATTCATTTCCTCGAAATTTTCATCTAATAGTTCTTTTATGAAAACATCAATTACCGTATTATTCATTGCTATTTTAACATTGGTGGTAATTATCCCCTCCTGTAAAAAAGAGGATTGTGAAGAATGTAATGATCATCAGGAAATCACACTTGGTGTTTTATTACCGCTGACAGGAGATGCCTCATCAACGGGAGAAAGTGCCAGTACTGCTATTGATATCGCATTGAATGATATAAACCAACATTTTGCAAACATTGGCGCCAAAAAACATTTAACATTGCTCATTGAAGATACACAAACTGACACCCTGATAGCCTTACAGAAAATTATGGCCTTGAAAGCGCAAGGCGTACAAACCGTTATTGGACCGTACAGCAGTGCTTCAGTGAAAGCTGTGAAAAACTACGCTGATGAACAGGGCATGCTTGTTATAAGCCCTTCTAGTGTGGCTGTTTCTCTTGCCATCCCTGATGATAATATTTTTAGACTTGTTCCCAGTGATGAGAATCAGGGAGTAGCCATGACCGCATTATTAGTAGATGATAGCTTAGAAGTGCTTGTGCCCATTATACGCGACGATTTATGGGGAAATGAGTTACTTGAAGCTACCTCACAGCGCTTTATTCAGTCAGGAGGAACAGTAATTGAGGCTGTTCGTTACAGCACCTCTACACAGGATTTTAGTCAGTCTGTAAACCTTCTTAAAGAAAGATTGAGCCAAACATTATTGCAATACCCAGCAAACAAAATTGGTGTATATCTTATTTCATTTGGCGAAGGAACTGATATTCTCCAGCTTGCCGCCTCTGAAGATGTACTGGACCAGGTAAACTGGTATGGCAGTTCAGCTTATGCAGAGAATAAATCCCTGCTGGAAGAAACAGATGCTGCTTTTTTTGCTGTCTCACAAGGTTTTTCGTGCCCTATGTTTGGATTGGATGATAATGCACAGGAAAAGTGGCAACCTCTTGTTGAAGAGATACAATCTGTAATTGGAAGAAAGCCTGAAGTATATGCACTTGTTGCCTATGATGCGGTTTGGCTTGCCATGCACTCTTATTTATCAACAGGGGAATCACCCGATATCAACAGACTTAAGACAGCATTTATCAATGAAGCTAATAATTATTACGGAGTTACAGGCCGTACCGAACTAAACAATGCCGGCGATCGTGCATTTGCCACATATGATTTCTGGGGGTTACAGCATTCCCGTAATGATTTCACCTGGATCCGTGTGGCCAAATATGATAACGCAACCGGTGAACTGACCAGGTACTGATCAATTGCCTGCCAGAACCGTTTCATGAAAGATCTTACAAAAGGAAAAGAGAGTAAAGTCATTTTTAACTTTGCCATACCCATGCTCCTGGGTAATGTATTCCAACAATTATATAATGTTGTTGACAGCATTATTGTTGGCAATTATATTGGCAAAGAAGCTCTTGCAGCCGTTGGGGCGTCTTTTCCTATCATTTTCACGCTCATCTCATTGGTTATTGGCATCGGGACAGGATCAACAATTATCATTGCGCAATATTTTGGGGCAAAAGATATCAAGAAGGTTAAGCGAATGATTGATACTCTCTATATTTTCTTGTTTTTTGCTTCACTTCTGATCACACTACTTGGAATATTAGGAAGCGAGGAAATCTTTAGGCTGATCAAGCTTCCTGATGAAGTTATTCCGTACGCCAAATTATACCTCATCATTTACTTCTCAGGAATGGTTTTTTTCTTTGGCTTCAGTGGAACAAGTGCTATCCTCAGGGGGCTGGGTGATTCAAAAACGCCATTATATTTCCTAATCATCGCAACCTTACTCAATATTATTCTTGATATTCTTTTTGTTGTTGTATTTAAATGGGGCGTTGCAGGAGTGGCATATGCCACAATCATTTCACAAGGCGCAGCATTTTTTACAGCTATTATTTACCTTAATAAAACGCATGAAATTATTAATTTATCCTTTAGAAAACTGGACTTCGACAAATTACTTTTCAGGAAAAGTATAAAAATTGGGTTTCCGGTTGGATTCCAACAAGCTTTCGTTGCACTAAGTTTCCTGGCAATGTTCTGGATTGTCAATCCTTTTGGAACCAATGCCAGTGCTGCCTACAGTGTAGCTTTTCGTATTGATTCTTTTGCAGCCATGCCCTCCATGAACTTTGCTATTGCCCTTGCCTCCTTTGTGGGGCAGAATCTTGGAGCCAATAAACCGGATAGAGTGAAAAAAGGATTCTACACAACACTTAAGATAACGGCCTTCATTTCCATTACCATGTCAGCAATAACTGTACTCTTTAGAGAGCCTATTTTTAACCTGTTTACCAGCGACCCTGGAGTTATCTCAATTGGGGCCAATTATTTGGTTATCGTTGCCGGGTTCTATATAACCTTCTCAACTATGCTCATCATCGGTGGCGTAATGAGGGGGGCTGGTGCTACGCTGATCCCCATGTTTATCACGCTGCTTGTTCTTTGGCTGGTAAGAATACCCCTCTCCTATTTTTTAAGTCAGAAAATTGGCATTTCAGGTATCTGGTGGGGAATACCCATTGCATGGATACTGGGGATGACTCTACAATACATATATTACCTGGCCGGTAGGTGGAAAACCAAGGTAGTTGTGAAACGATAAGCCAGTGGAACAACTCCTGTTTCATGCAATGGGACCCCAAAAATATAAGCAAGACTTCCTGATCCCAAATTCTTTATTTATTATTGTTTATTCTTTATTAATATTTCTAATTTATCATTAGAATTCCTGATTTATCATTTAGGATAAATCAACGACAATTAAAGTGCAATCGTCTTTCCCCCCCTATCTCTGCCCCTTTTCCCCACGGGAAATACTGTTTTACTACTTCACACTTTGGGATATTAAGCATATAAACTGCAGAAAGAATTATACGAATAATTACCTGAATAACAATGCTTTAATTTACAGAAGGTCCCTATTGTTAATTGGGAAAAACACTAAAAGGTAATACAATTCCTTTTTGTCAAGATTGATTTGGTTTTTTTCGCCCTGCTATCGAACCATTTTGGTTTATTTTCAATAATTCAAAGGGTTTTCAAAATCCTCCTGATATTTTTGACATACACCAAGGGATCATAAATCAGGTCACCATGATGAATGATCTTTCCACTTTTATCAATAAGAATCACTTGCGGAAAGCTATGGATGTTTAACAGATCGCGGTAAATGGATGATTCTGCAAAGACTATCGGGAAGTCATATTCAACCTTCATTGCTTTTGCCTTTTCTTTCTCCTCATCAATTTTAGGATTGATACAACAAACCGCATAAAGCATAAAGTCATCCCTGTTTTTGAATTCTTTATTAATCTTTTCCAGTTGAGGGAACTTTTTATAACATACACTGCAGGTTGTGCTCCAGAAATATAAAATAACATTTTTGTTCTGAAAGTCTTGCTCTGTAATTTTCAAATTATCAGGTAATATGAAAGAGATGTTTTCGATTGAACTAAGGTCGTAGGTTGTGTTTTTATCTGCTAAATATACAATCCAGTTTAATGATCCAACATACCCCATAAACAAAAAGATAACATATACTGAAACTATTGAAACCACTCCTGTTTTTTTCTTTTTTCTATGCAGTGCTTTTATCCATGCCCCTATCAAAACAGCTAAAATGCCCATTATTGGGTTTGGAAAGAGGGATTTGATGGTACCGGCGAGAATGGATATTGAGAAAATCAGTAATAATGGTATCAACAGTATAAAATAGGAAACAAGGTTTTTTCTGAATGAACCGGATTGTATACAAATATATCCACTGATCATATATACCAACCCCACAGCACTAAATTGAAAAGCCCAGCTAACCGAGGCAGACAGGATGGTCAGTACCATTGCAACAAGTGAAACCTGAATGGTTTTTATGACATGGCCATTATTAATTAGTAATCGAATAACCATTCCAATTATTAAACCGCCTGACCAGGCGATAGGGATAAACTTAAAGAATGATAAATTCCGCTTAATATAATGCCAGTCGATAGAATGGTTAATTTTTAAACTAACCAATAATACTGTTACAACCCCCAAAAAAAGTATAATAAAAATGCCTGTGAGGATATCTCTCTTCCATTTACTTTTTTCAGGTAGAAAACTTCCGGCCAACAAAAATATTAAACCTCCAATAGATAATGTTGTCGGACCATTTCTTAAAAAAATAATAAAGATAGAACCTGCAATTAGGCTGGATAAAATAACTATGAAAAGAAAAACATTTTTAAATCTGTATTTCATTGCAGTTTTATTCTTCAATAGGTGGCTCCAGGTCATTACATTGGCCAGTGCAATCATACATCCACCATAATCCACATCCGGTTCTTATGGTGCAGTCATTAAAATTTTCTTCACAATCTCCAATGTTATATAAACTACATGTACTGTTCCACAAACAATAACAGTCGTTATCATCACCTCCCCCCGGACCGTCGATAATTTCATCACCACCTTCCAGCCAACTGTAATCGATGGATTCGGGATCCTCCAACATGATGCTTATCTCCTCCTCGGTTGCCAGACAAACAAAATTCAGAAAAAATGAAAGCGAATCGAACATAAAGTTTGTCAAAGCATAGTTTTGCCAGTTATTCAAATAGTTAATCGACAAATCATAATTCCCTTCCGAAAAAAATTCCGGAGTAATATGTGTTTTTAATGCTTCCATTTCATTTAAAATTGTTTCATCAGAATTTTTTGCTATTACAAGATCAAGCTTTTCATTCCAGAGTTGTGCCTGTTTTTCCGGCGTTAGCGTTCTGTAAACGGCTCTTTTATATGATATAGGCAATGTTGCCAATTGTGCCCTGGTAATATCAGAGAACGAGCTTTTATACTTACTTGCCCAATTATTAACTTCGGGATTACAACTGTAAAGCATCTCTTCCGGGCCTTCACAACCCATAACAGCCAGGAGCAGGGCTGCTAATACCAACAAACTTAGTTTTTTCATGATTTTTTAAGATTAGAATGAATAAAATTGAATGTGGGTTCTAAAAATTCGTTTTTCCGCTTTTGATTCAAAAAAAATCGCAGAACCCTTTTACCGATTTTCTTAAATCAAGACAATAATACACTATTTTTTTAATTATCCTATATAAAAATTCACTTTTTTCTCAAATTCTAACTAACTAACTAACTAACTAACAAGCATATATCACTGTATAATATTCAGGCGGATTACTTGTTCGTAACGGAATAAATTATACATCAAATTTATCAATCCTATTATACTTGTCGCTCTTGTTATTCCAACAGATCTTACAACTAAACCATTCATGCTTTATTCCAAAAAACCAAATACGTGTTCTACCCTTGCCCAGGTTTTTGATTTCTCATTATTGCTTGCTTTTTGTTCATCAGTCAATGGCTTGTTGCGATAGCCTTTTTCGTGTACTTGGTTGTTCATTTCATATTTACTTATCACTTTTTCCTGATCTTCACCTGTATAGGCACTATCAGCATGAAAATCCTAGCCTGCATCACCTTCGTTTAATAATTCGTCTAATGGTTAAGAATCATGCTAAGTTATTATTCTTTTAACTAACAGTCTTACAAACAATTAAAATTTAAAGAAAAACTACCACACAAACAGGAATATAAATTTATCTAAGAAGTGTAACAATTCCCTTTTCGTTGATGGTGATGGTTTCAGAAGCCTCCCTCCGGGCATTAAAGGTAATAACCCAAACATAAGTACCCAGAGGGCTAGGCTGTCCACTATGCGTTCCATCCCATCCTTCAAGCATATCATTGGTATCAAAAACGATCTTTCCCCATCGATCAAAAATAGTCAATCGGTAATCCAGCACCCCCCATTCAGGAAGCAATGGTATAAAAACGTCATTGACCCCATCGGCATTAGGTGTAAATGCATTGGGAACGAGCAGATCAAGATAAAAAACGCTGATGGTGTCTCTGTTTTTACATAAATGCTCATCCCAGACAGTAACGTAATAAGCTCCTTCTTCTTTTGCCAGGTACTGTTGTCCCAGCTGCTCATCCTGCCATTCATAAGCAAAAAATCCGGGGCCGGGATCAAGTGTAACCCATGACCCGGGAAAAACAAACAGATCATTCCCCAAATCCACTTCAGGTAAAGGGAAAATAATTACCTCTCCGGAATTTTTAAAAACATCACCTTCAAAATAGACCTCAAGCTTCACATGATAAGTCCCCGGCTGGCTAAAAACATGTTTCGGTTCAGGTAGCAATGAAATATTCCTGGTTCCTGAAAGAGGGTCAGCAAAATTCCATTTCAAAGAATCAATATTTGCTTTATTGTTGAGAAAAAAAAGCGTTGTATCCCCAAAGCAAGTGTGTTCGTAATCAAAGCAAGAAATATCAACATAACTCTGGATAAAGTTTGGCAAGCCTGCCAAAGCTTTCCTGCCTTGCAGGTCAGTGAATTTTTCAACATAATTGCATTTTACCCCTTCCCTGGATGGATTAATAATAACTCCAAGTGAGTCTTCCCCATATCGGGAAACATACACTCTTCCATCCGGGCCAAGTTGAATAGCACATGCCCGTATTTGCATATCAGCATGACTGGGTAAGGACGCTGCGGATCCGGCAATATCGGCTGAACTAAGATCAAACTGAAAAATATAAGAACTGGCCTCATGGTTGTTTATAAAATAAGTGCTGCCATATACTTTCCTGGAATCAGGTGAAAAAGCCACACCATAGGCACCATGGAAAACAGAATTAGAACTTTGGTAATTTGAGACAAATCCGGTTGTATTGTCAAATGAAAAAAATTCAAAAACCTGCCGGCTATAAAGTGCCACAGCCAGCTTGGATCCATCCGGCGAGACTTTCATGCTACCCAAAGGGGTCTCCTGAATTGGTGGGTGATGACTGCTGCCGGAATGACTAATTATTGGCTGATGATTAACCCCTTCAGAGGTTACCAGGTATGAAAAAAATGCATCTGACTCCCATTCATGGACAATTACCCAGAAATCCATCTTATTATGATGTAATGTGGCAGTTAACTTTTCGGATACATTGGTTTTCAAAAGAATGTTCTTTTCAATTACTTCTCCACCTCCATTGTGTTTGCTGATATCAACAAGAGAATAATTCAACCCTTTGTTACCTAATGGTGAAGCTCTATCAAGTGTAAACACATAATAAAAAGAATCGTTACCAGGGAATGGAACAATGATACATGACTGAGTGGCATTGGTGTTCCCAAACAGGCCCGAGCCATTCATCATTACTTCATAATCACTGTTCCATATTGTCTCTCCATTGGTAAAAAAAAGAAGGTTCCCATTATTGTCGGCAATAGATGAGCAGCCGACTTCAGCAATCATCACCTGATTTTCGGTAATGGCAAGGGGTTTATCATGGTTAAAATCCAAACCCGAATATTCTCCAAACAACCAGACATTGGCTTCTTTTTGAGCATCTACCCGCAGAGCAAGTAATAACCAAAAGACAAAAACAAATGTAAAAGTGCCTATGTATATCTGTTTGTTGATCAATGTTATTTATTATATTTGCACTCCTTATAATAAAAATGAAATATAAAAATACTCATTTTCCATCATAAAAGCATCATTAACAATCAAAAAAATTGGGTCATGAAAAAATTTGTTTATCTAACTGCCATTATCGGAATAATATTAATAGCAGCTTGCACAACGAAAGTTAAAGAAATCAAGGTCACTTACCCTGACACGAAAAAAGGAGATGTTGTTGATAATTATTTTGGAGTAGAAGTAGCCGACCCTTATCGTTGGTTAGAAAATGACACTTCTCAGGAAACAGCCGAATGGGTTGAAGCTGAAAATGAAGTTACATATGGGTACCTGGGAAAAATTGAGTTCAGAGAAGAGATCAAAGAACGTTTTACAGAACTCTGGAACTACCCCAAATATGGGGTTCCTTTCAAGGAAGGTGGTAAATATTTCTTTTCCAGGAATGATGGTTTACAAAACCAAAGTGTGCTTTATATTCAGGAAAGGTTAGACGCTGAACCTGAAGTCCTTCTGGATCCCAACGAACTTTCTGAGGATGGTACTATCGCATTAGCTACTTCCGCTGTTTCAAAGGATGGCAAGTACCTGGCATATGCAACTGCTGAGGGAGGTTCAGACTGGAACAAAATATATGTTATGGAGATAGATAGCCGTAAAAAACTTGATGATGAAATTCTTTGGGTCAAATTTTCCGGTATCTCATGGAAAGGCGAGGGCTTCTATTATAGCCGCTTTAACGAACCTGAACAAGGGCTGGAACTCTCATCAAAAAATGAATTTCATAAAGTCTATTATCATAAAGTGGGAACACCGCAAAGTGAAGACGTTCTTATTCATGAAAACAGGGATAACGCTCAAAGGAATTATTACGCAGCTACCACGGATGATGAAAATTTTCTCATTTTGTATGAATCTGAATCAACTGACGGAAATGCACTCTATTATAAAAACCTGACTACACCTGGCAACGAGTTTATCAAATTAGCTGATGGTTTTGAATACCAGTATGGGGTGATTGATAATATTGGCAATGCATTTTTAGTTATGACTAACGATGGGGCTCCAAAGAAAAAATTGGTTATGATTAACCTAAACAAGGCAGAAAAGAAAAGTTGGAAAACATTGATCCCAGAGAAAGAAGAAGTGCTGAAAGGTGCAACGCTCATTGGAAATCATATTGTCACTGAATACATGAAAGATGCATCCAGTAAAGCTTTTATATACAATTTAAGAGGTAAATACGTAGACGAACTTGCTTTACCGGGCATAGGTTCTTTATATGGATTCAGTGGTAAAAAAGATGAGAATATTGCTTTTTATCTTTTTACCTCATTCATCTTCCCTTCTACTATTTATAAATACGATATCTCCTCAAACAGATCAGAGATCTATAAAGAATCTGATATCGACTTCAATCCCGACGATTATGTTACGAATCAGGTTTTTTATGAAAGTAAAGACGGCACAAAAATTCCTATGTTCCTCGTTCACCATAAGGATCTGAAACTTAATGGCAAAAATCCAACCTACCTATATGGATATGGTGGATTCAATATAAGCTTAACTCCCTATTTCAGTGTCAGCCGTCTGATATTCCTTGAAAATGGTGGTCTGTTTGCCTTGGCAAACCTAAGAGGTGGTGGAGAATATGGTGAAGAATGGCATAAAGCCGGAATAAAGCTTCAAAAGCAAAATGTTTTTGATGATTTCATTGCTGCAGCTGAATATCTTATTGATCAAGGATATACAAACCCTGATAAGTTAGCTATTGCCGGGGGCTCAAATGGTGGTTTGTTAGTTGGTGCCTGCATAGCCCAGCGGCCGGAACTTTTCAAAGTAGCAATGCCTGCAGTGGGTGTTATGGATATGCTGAGATACCATGAATTTACCATTGGATGGGCATGGGCAGGTGACTATGGTACAAGCGATGACGATTCTACCATGTTCAACTATTTGCACAGTTATTCACCACTCCATAATTTAACAGATGGCGTTCAGTACCCGGCAACATTTATCACAACTGCCGATCATGACGACCGTGTAGTACCAGCCCATTCGTTTAAATTTGCGGCAACAATACAGGAAAAGCATGTTGGCGCCAACCCTGTTTTAATTCGCATTGAAACCAAAGCGGGCCATGGAGCAGGAAAACCAACCTCTAAAATCATCGAAGAAGTGGCTGACGAGTGGGGTTTTATTTTCTATAATCTCGGAATGGAACCAGAATATTAAACCACCAGACTCCAAATTTTAAAAAACAAATAAATTAAAATTATTTAAAGGTTGTTCCATCCGGGAACACCCCGGGACTGGCATAAGCAGGATTATTTATAAAGGTGGTATCTCTCAGTGTTCTAAGAAACGCTTTCAGGTCTTGCTTCTCCAGGGGAAGAAGCTGGACACCTCCTTTAGTTACATGATGCATTAAAGGGTTGATATAGGGTGACCATACAACATGGTGGGAATAAAAATCAATTACTTCATCCAATGTGGCAAACCGGCCATCATGCATATAAGGCCCTGTGAATTCAATATTTCTTACGGTGGTTGCTTTGTAAGCTCCCAAATCCATCGGGTCGCCAGTAACATGATACCGGTCCCTTATATCTTCATACGGTCCGGTAAATAGTGAATCTTTCCCGTTATTGTAAAACAGATTTGTGGTGAACAGCGGATTACCAAAACCACCATGGCAGTGAAAACAATCGGCTCCTTCTTCAGTAGTAAATAAAATAAATCCCCTTAATTCAGGATCTGATAACTGCTCTTCTCCCCTGATATACCGGTCGAATTTAGTATCAGAAGAGATCAACGTCCTGATAAACTGAGCAATAGCCTTACTAATTCGATCAAGGGTCACTTCCTCCGAGCCGAAAGCCTTACTAAATAATTCGGGATAGCCAGGGATGGTTTGGAAAAGTTCCTTTACCCGGGTTGTATCACTGTTCATTTCATGCTCTGCCACAACACCCATCCACACTAAAGACTCAATGTTTTTGAATTGCGGCAAAGGATTATCATTGCTGATAAATCCATTCCATAAGTATCCGGATTCATTCCATACCAGATTAATGAGCGGCAACATCACATGAGGTGTTGGTTTCCCTGTTATACCATGAGGGAAGCCCCCAATGTATTCCGGGTGGTTAATTCCACATTCAAAAGAGTTGGATTGTAAATGACATGTAGCACAACTCATCAGAGAGTCGGGGTGTGTTCTACCGCCAAGACGGCCATCGTAAAAAAGGTACCGGCCTAGCTCAATACCTTCAACTGTCATAGGATTATCAGCCGGAATATTTAATTGGGTAGGAAAATATTTCGGGATCTTAATTTGATAGGGTGTTGGCTGATACGGCGGTGGCTCAGGAGTTGGATCCTTTTTACAAGAAAAAACCACAAGTACTATTGTGACAATCCAACATAATATGAAACACTTTATTTTCATCTCGTTTCTCGTATTTCTGCCACTTCAAATGCATCTTCCTTCCCATTCATACATCCTGTGTGCATTGCTGCCTGATACTGCATTGTATTCTCGGGATTTTCTGCCAGATCATAAACAAAAGGGTTCTGAAACCAATTTTCAACATTCATTACAATAGAAATATCTTTCTTCACATCTTTTGCTATCGCAAATGAAGATGCTGGCAAAACCACCTCAAAGGCATTATGGATATAATCAATGATATCGGGAACATAAACGCTATCCCCCTTGTAGATCTGGCCAATTCCCAGATGGAACTCAAACGGCCGGTTAGTCGCTATTGTATCATTCTTCCATTTACCATTCAATTTCAAATAATGATATCCTCCACCCAATACCTGCGGCCAAAACATGTCTCTTTCGGGCGGATTCACAAACATAAGTGAGTGGTTTTTCTCTTCACTGATCCCAAATGTAAACGAAATAAAATCATACTGCCCTGTTGGAATATCATCAAAAACCTCCCAGGTCATGGTTGATGGGATATCATTATCAACATAATGCATATCCTTCCAATCGTCAATTAAAAATTCCATCCCATCCGAACGATGCAGTGTTACATCTGAAATGAAATACTGAACCTCGGTCACCAAAAATAGGTTTCCTGCAGCATTGAAATATTTCATAGTATCAACCTGCAGCGTCTCACCATCCAGGTAATGCTTAAAACTAAATGATATCTTTCCGGTATCAGGCGGTTCTGGTTCCGGCTCAGGATCTTTCGAACAAGAAACCAGAATTACCATCAGAAGTATCAATAGACTAATAACATTGAAAAATTGACTTTTATACATTATAATTATCAATAGGGTATTGTACCCGATATTACTAAAAAACTCGCCGTATCGTACCTGCTGATCCCCTCTTTATAAATCTTTTCATCCAATTTGATCATAGCTCTGACTTTTGAATTTACATCATAGTAAATGACAGACATAAAAACAATATCACCCCTCTCTCCAACAAATGTATATTTCCATTCATCTTCTTCACTATTGGTAATAACTTTTTCGTAAACCAATTCCTTTTCATTATTTTGATAATAGAGTTCAAAGCCGGAGTCTGAGTCCGTGACAATATAAGTCACTTTAACATCATTATCTTTCATTTCACAACTTATCAAACCGGAAATGAAAATGATCATTAAGATTAATTTTTTTATCATCGGTTTATTATTTTCAATCATAATGTAATTAAAATATTTACAAAAAAGTTACGTCCCGGTTCATAAAAATCAGCATTACTGCCAATGATTCTCCTGTTGAGGTGTTCATAATAAAGTGAGTTAAAAATATTAGCAACTCCTCCGGTAACCTTTAACATTTGATTATGCTCATAAGACAATGTCAACCCTGCAATGAAAAATTCAGGTGTTACAGGTTCGTAAAATGCTTCAGATACATAGTTCTGAGCAGCAACCATACGAAGAGAAGCACCTGGAATAAGCCTCGAATTCAGCAACTTATACAACACTGATAACCGTGCCTCAAATGGGGGAATCTCCGACAGGGCATCGTTAGTAATCAAATCTGTACCAATAATTTCGTTGTTTTCATTAAAAATATGCCGTGTAACGCTATTTATCGTTCCCTGTGTATATGCCGCAGTGAGGCTGACTTTTGGATTAAAATGTTTAGGTGAAAGATATGATAATTCGAGCCCCCTAAACCAGGCTTTATCAGCATTATAGAATTGTTTCACTCCGATAACATCTTTAGAAAGAGGTTTTTGCTGGGCAGGTGGAATTATTTTACCGGTAATATAATCAGTCACAATTGAATAAAAGCCATTAACCTCCAGGCTCCCAAAACCGTGCTCTTTCATCCGTAACGTCAAATCCACTTCAAGATTTTTTTCAGGTAGAAGAGCCGGGTTACCGAGGTAATCATACTTATCATAACCTATCGGTAATAAAGTGATAAACCGTTCGATCATATCCGGGCTTCGAACACCTCTCCCCAGCATCAGACCCAGGGAAAACACTTCATCTAACTGTCCATCCAGTCCAATGCTGAAACTAAAATTGGCGTACTGTGATTTATTATCATCGCTAAAGAAAATAAACTTTCCCATCTTTTCGATAAGCCGGTCATCTGAATTAGCCTTGTTCAAATCAACGCGAAAAGCTGCGATAAAATCGACCCATAAAACAGAGGCCCTGTATTCAACAAAGCTTCCCAAATTTGAAATTAAGGCATTACTCCATATTTGCTCGGTGAATACAGGAAGGGTTGGCTGCGAAACGGCACTTTTTACCCTGGCTCCGTCTTTTGTAATATGTTCATAATCAAATCCGGCAAAAATTTCCGACCTCCCAATTTTCAATCCGGCTTCTGCCCTGCCACCACTGTTAACAGCTTTAATAGTTGATACAGCCACCACCGTATCAGAGAAAGAACGATTTTTGTTATCCATCATATGTGTAACATCAGACCTGTATAATTTTACATTCAGAAATTCGAAATTATTTGACAGGTTCCTGCCTGAATAGTCAATCGAATAAAGATACGTATCATCTGTCTGTTCATCCATAGGTAATGACGGGAACAAAATGTTTCTACCAAAAGAACGATTGCCGGAAATCAGAAACCGGTGCTCATTGGTAACATTGAATCCCAATTGCCCTTTAATATTATACTTCCGGGCTTCTGATTTCATGGTTTCCCCGTTTCCTGCCCGATAATTGCCATGGTTAATATTATTTCCTGAAATACGAAAATTAATTCGTTTGTTGCCTCCGTAAAGAGCAAGGTGTTGCCTCCAACCTGTAGGATTACTACTATAACCAAGGTTAACATCGGCATGAACATCAAAAGCTGAATAGGTGGGAGGTTTTAGTGTTATCATATTGATGACTCCACCAATGGTAGGCCCATAACGAAAAGCGTACGGCCCCTTCAGAATTTCTATTGCTCTCAAATCCTCCAGCTCCACATGAGCAACAGCAGGGTCCATTCTATTCGGGCAGCCTCCTTCTATCTTCATGCCATGATCGACCTGGACATTTAATTGGCTATATTTAAACCCCCTGACCACCGGGTCAACAGTTGAACCGCTTTTTCGAATACCCGAAACATTGGGCACACTCCTCAGGTACTCCCCTACATCTGAAATAAATGTTTCCTCAAATTGTTTATCAAGGAGAACCGTTTTAATATAAGGTACCTTTTTATATAGATCAGGATATAAATCGAAGTCTATTATTTCTACTTCATCGAGTTCTTTTATTTCCCGAACAAGAAATACCGTTACTACATTATCAACATTATCCTTCAATATTATTTCTTTCTGGTAAGCGCTATATCCTATATGGGTTACCCGAATCAGGTATTTCCCTGGTTTAAGATCATCGATTAAGAAAACACCCATAGAGTTAGTAACTGCACCCACCCTTAATGGCATCAATATAACATCCGCGTTAAAAATGGCATGCCCACTTTCTTTATCATAAACAGTACCTGAAACAGAAACTGGCTTCTGTGCCTGAAGTACAGCAACACTAAGGTGTAATATCAGAAATACGAATATAGCGGATATTAACCTTCCGCATGTTGAGAGACGTTTCATTTTAGCTTTTTTTAAAACAGTTTTAATACACGATGCTCGTTACAAAGATAATACAAAAGGTGCAAAAAAAAAACATTAGATATTGTATCGGGTATCAAGTAACCAATACTGTGTCATGAAACAGACGTAAGCCAGCGTACTTCGAAAAGCAAAACAACCTGTAATCCCGGCCTCCTTCGTCGGTACGGGACTTCACTTCGTTTAGCCTGCAACCTGAAACATTAAAAGGCTTGGGGCTAATAATTTAGTACCTTTGCACAAAAAAACAGGCATGAAATTCAAAGTTGGTGATAAAGTAAAATTTCTGAACGAAAGCGGTGGAGGAATCATTACCAGGATTGTAAACAGTAAAATGGTCCATGTCGCTATTGAGGATGGTTTTGACATTCCAACTCTGACCAGTAACCTTCTCAAGATAGGGGATCCCAAAGGGCCGGGAAAATTTTTTGATGAAACCTATAATGTAGAAATTCCCGTTCAGGAAAATCATACTCAGGTAGCCGAACAGGAAGATAGGGTCAGTACATTGAGTTATCAGAAATCCCTAAATATTTTTTCACCAGGCATCTTTTTAGCATTCGTCCCACAGGAACAAAAATGGCTGATCACCGGCGATCTCGATATTTACCTGATAAATCATACAGGATTCGATATCTTGTTCAGCTTCTTCCTGCTTGACGGCAAAGGCATATATAATGGCATAGACTATGATGCCATTCCTGCTGAATCAAAAATTTTATTACAGACTATTTCCAGAGAAGAGATCGAAAAATGGTCAGACGGAGTTGTTCAGATCCTTTTTCATAAGGAAGAAGACAACAAACTTCTGTTACCGGTTAATTCGGGTTTCCGCATCAAAAAAACAAAATTTTTCAAAGAAACCAGTTATGTTGAATGTTCATTCCTTCAGGAAAAAGCCTTCCTTGCCAAGCTTCACCTTCTTCAAGACTCCCGGTCGTTATCTAATAACGAAATAGATCAGAAACACGAACGAAACAAAGCCCAGGTAAGTCAGGCTGTTCAGGCTAAGCCTGAGGCTTTAATCGACAGGCATAAAATCAGTCCCAGAATGGCAGAGGTTGATTTACATATCTCTGCCTTAAGAGAGGATTATAATCAGATTGACAAACATGAGATACTTCAAATCCAGACCGGTTATTTCAACCGTTGCCTTAACAGCGCCCTGGAAAATCAGTTCTTCAAAGTATATTTCATACATGGTATTGGCAATGGCACGCTCAAAAAAGCTATTCTGGATATTTTAAACGAATATGGTGATGATATTCAATACCAGGATGCGCCATTCAACAAATACGGGAGCGGAGCTGTTGAGGTGATATTGTTGGATAACTTGTAGGCGGTAGCCAGTTGACGGTTGACAGTTGACGGTTGACAGTTGACAGTGGGCGGTTATCCGTTCCCTTATTATTTTTTGGACTGGTTTTTGTTTATTATCTTTGCAAAAAAGTTCATTGACAGCCGTTTGTTCTATCGCTGCGGTAAAATTATCGTGGAGGAAAGTCCGGACAACACAGAGCACCATACTTCCTAACGGGAAGGTCTCCCGAGGTTTCGGGAAAACAGAAAGTGCCGCAGAAAATAACCGCCCTTGATTTTATCAGGGGTAAGGGTGAAAATGTGAGGCAAGAGCTCACGTCGCGGTATGGTGACATACCGGGAGGGTAAACCTTATGGGTTGCAAAGCCAAATATATTTCGATTTTCATTCCGGGAAACCAGGATGAATAGAGGCTGCTCGCCTTGATCCTGTAATTATTACAGGAATCGGAAGGGGTAGGCTGCTAGATCGCTGTAGTGATGCAGCGGCCAGATAAATGATAGAAATCCGTCTCTGACGGATACAGGATCCGGCTTATAGAACGGCTGTCTCTTTATATGTCAGGTGTAACACCTGACATACACCCAAACATACACCTAAACATACACCTAAACATACACCTGAATGAGCAATGTGCTTGTCAGGCTTGTGTTTGTTAGATTTTACACCGCTGAAGTGCTTGTCAGGTGTTAGACCTGACATACATCTGAATGAGTCACGTGCTTGTCAGGTGTTAGACCTGACATACATCTGAATGAGTCACGTGCTTGTCAGGTGTTACACCTGACATACATCTGAATGAGTCACGTGCTTGTCAGGTGTTACACCTGACAACAATACCTGACTACCCTACAATATCTCCATCAAGGTTTCGTTTATTAAGTTGTTAAATATCCCTTGTTAATAAATCATAATACCCCTCGCAATATTTGATTTAATATCTACTTATCTTTACCCTGTTCATAATTAACTTATAATGAGGAAATTGCGTTTCATCGTCGTTCTGTTGCTTATTATTGCCGTAACATCACTTGTTAAAGGCCAGCGTACAACATATTACGATGATCCGGGGTATAGCTATAACCTTGGATTGGAATTATACAATAAAGGAGAATTTGGTGCTGCTAGTACAACATTCAGCATGATTACTGAGGAGATCAAAGATAACCAATCAGAAATCAGGATCAATGCAGAATATTACATCACCCTATGTGCATACGAGCTATTTCACAAAAATGCTGAATATCTTTTTAACCGGTTTATTGCTAATCATCCCGAAAACACAAGGGTTCAAAATGCATATTTTTACCTGGGAAATCTAAATTACCGTAACAAAAAATACAAAGATGGTTTGCATGCTTATAGCAAGGTTGATATAAAATTACTAGACGATACCGAACGTTCAGAATATCATTTTAAACAAGGATATTGCTTTTTTAAAAATAGAGACTTTAAACAAGCTAAAAAATCTTTTAATAAAATCTCCGGTAAGGATTCCAGATATCAAGGGCCTGCAAATTATTATTATGCCCATATAGCTTATATTGAACATAACTATGATGCGGCTCTTGAAGGGTTCCTCAAACTTGACGAGGATGAAACCTTTGAATCAATTGTTCCTTATTACCTTGTTAACCTCTACTATTTAAAAGAAGAATATGAAAAAGTAATACACGCTGCTGAACCAATTCTTGGGAAATCTGACAATAACCGGACCTATAACATCATTCATCTGACAGCAACTTCCTTATACCAAACAAATCAATACCAACAGGCCATCCCTCTTTATGAAAAATATCTCAGGAACGGAAAAGGAGCTTTCAGCAGAGAAGATTGGTATGCATTAGCGTCATGTTATTATCAAACCAATGACTATGAGAAAGCTATTCAGGGATTTCAAAAAACAACATCCAAACAAGACTCATTAAGTCAGAATGTATTCTACCATCTCGGGTTCTGCTATATCCAAACAGGCGAGAAACAATTTGCATCCAATGCCTTTCTATCTGCTTATAAAATTGAAGGAAATCATACTATTAAAGAAGAGGCTCTTTTTAATTACGCACAGCTTGCTTTTGAGCTTTCGTATGATCCATACAATGAAGCGATCAAGGCACTCAAACATTTTATCACCAATTTCCCTGAATCAAAACGCCTGGATGAGGCATACGGCTATCTGGTAAATCTATTCCTGTCAACAAATAACTACAAAGAAGCCCTTTCCTCAATGGAAAAAATAAAATCAAAGGATGAAAAACTAAAACCGGCTTATCAGCGCATTGCACATTTCAGAGGGGTGGAATTATATAATGATAAAAACTATAATGAGGCGATTTCCTATTTTAAAAAATCTCTTGATTATAACTTTGATAAAGAAATCACAGCAGCAAATTACTACTGGATTGCAGAAGCTTTTTACCACCAGTTGGCCTATAAACAAGCTATTGGCTATTATAATAGGTTTTTAACAACAGGTGACGCCGGAAAACTTGATTATCATAACCTGGCAAATTATAATTTGGGATATTGCTGGTTTAAACAAAAAGATTATCATTCTGCCATTAATAGTTTCAAAAAATTTATTAAAGCCGATTACCCGAATAAAGGGTTTATAGCTGATGCCAGTCTCAGGGTTGGTGATTGTTATTTTATTGGAAAAAGATATGATGATGCCATAACCTGGTTCGACCGTGCCATAAAGTACGAGGGGCCCGACAGTGATTATGGATTATTTCAAAAAGCTTTTGCTTTGGGAGGAAAGGGCGATTTCAATCAAAAAGCATCTGCTCTTAATGAATTACTGGATAAATTTCCCGGGTCAGCAAATCACGATAATACATTATTTGAACTTGGAACTACTTTTCTCATCCTTAACAGGGATGAAGATGCACTACTAAGCTTCAAAAGGATCACAAACGAATATCCATCAAGCCCGCTAATACCAAAATCACTGCTTAAAACCGGCATGATCTATTACAACAAGAACAGCAATGACCTGGCTATAAACACCCTCAAAAAAGTAATTGAGCAGTATCCCGGAACAACAGAATCACATGAGGCTTTGGAAAGCTTACAAAATATTTATGTTGAGCTAAACCGGGTGAACGATTTTTTTAGCTATGCCAGCCAATTCCCCTTTGCAAATATTTCCAGAACTGAACAGGACTCTCTCACATACTTCGCCAGCGAAAACCTTTATCTCAGCGGCGAATACTTGCCAGCCATCGAAGGGTTTAAGGACTACATAAAACAGTTTCCTCAAGGTTCCTTTTTCATTCATGCTCATTATTATAAAGCCGATTGTGAATACCGGTCCAATAACATGGTAGAGGCTCTAAAAGATTATCAATTCATTATCAATCAACCTCCGAATAAGTATACTGAAACAGCTTATGCGCGAGCTGCAATTATTGAGTTTGACAAGGAACAATATGAGCAAGCCCTAGAACATTTTATTAGCCTTGAGGAGCTTGCCGGAAATAAAAATAATCATGCATTGGCTATAACAGGACAAATGAGGTGCAATGTTCTACTCGGACTTGATGAGGAATCCCTTGAATCAGCCGGGAAGCTTATTCATTCACTTAACCCTGACGCAGAAATTGCAGGTGAAGCTCATTTTGTTATGGCTAAATCAGCTTATAACCTCGGGAAAACATCCATTGCCCTCGACGAATTTCAGCAGGTCTGCCAGCTTGATCAGGGAATTAATGCCGCTGAATCACAATATTACATAGCCAAAATTGCATTTTTAAATCATGATTTTCAAGAAGCCGAAAAGCAAACTTTTGAGTTGATCAATAAATATCCATCGTACGACTATTGGGTAGCAAAAGGATTTATTTTACTGGCTGATGTTTACCTTGAGCTTGATAATGCATTCCAGGCAAAGCAAACATTACAAAGTATTATTGATAATTATGAGGGAGATGACCTAACAATGATCGCAAAGCAAAAACTAGACACCATAGTTGCAGTAGAGGAAGCTGACATACAGGAAGTTGTTGAGGATGGCAGTAATGATGATGATGATGATGAGTTTTAGTAAAAGGCACATGTTGGTAGCATGTTAAAAATTAGAATATCGTAAATATAGTTTAATATGAAAGTCAGCAGTCGGCAGTCGACAGTCAGCAGTCGGCGGTCGTTAGTCGGCAAATGATTACAAATATAAGTATGATCATAAAGCAATTTATTAAATATCAAAAGGTAATCCTGATCCTGATCTTTCTTTTGGCATTTTTTCAGGAGATGAAATCGCAGACTATTCCATATTCGGAAGAAATTACGATTATTGCACCTTACAAACCTACCATTTCAAACGCTTATAAATTAACAATCTCTCCACGTATTGCAACCTCTCAAATGGATAAGCCCGAGTTTAACTTTACCATTCAACCCACACCATTTAAAACAAACATTCAACCAAAAAATATTAAACCGGTATCAATCATCGGCGAACCTCTTTCTAAACTACACAGGAATTTCATCAAGGCAGGATTTGGAAATTACAGAACACCATATATTGAGTTTTTTGCTCACTCACTTCGATCAAAAAAGCGCTCACTCGGCGTTCATCTTAAACATCTTTCATCGGGCGACCTAAAAGACTATCCTAACAGTGGCCAGAGTGACAGCGAAATTGACATCACTTCAACAAAATATCTTAAAAATCATGATGTACATGGAGATATTATTTTTAAAAGAAACGTAGTACACCATTATGGAATTGATGAATCTTTTCCTGAGAATTACGATATTACAAAAGAGTTCCTGAAACAACGATACATTACTACCGGGGCTGATTTTGGACTTAACAGCCGGTATTTGCAATCATCAAAACTTAACCACAGTTTAAATTTCAATTATAATTATCTGTTTGACCTCTTCAAAAGCAGTGAACATAATGTAAATATTAAAGCTGACATGAACCATGATGTAAAGATTTTCAGGGTAATGAAAAGCCAGAACCTTGGATTAGAAACTCAGCTGGATCTTTACCGGAATAAGGATACCCTCAGTACGCATACAGGTTCGGTCCTTACGTTCAAACCATACTTTAGTACATCTTTCAACGAATACAGTTTCTTTGTTGGAATTAAGACGTCAATAAAATTAGATACCATTTCAAAGGCATATTTTTACCCTCTGGCAGAAGTAAAATTGAGTATTATTCCTGAGATATTTAAGGCATGGCTCGGTTTCAGCGGAGAATTATATAAAAATAGTTTCAGGTCGTTTAGCACAGAAAACCCTTTTATTATTTCAATTATTCCGCTTGAATATACGAACAATACATTTAAATTATATGGAGGACTCAGCAGCCGGATAGGAAGGTTTATCGATTTTAAGCTAAGCCTCGACGGGTCAACCATTAATAATTTACCCTTATTCGTAAATGATACCAGTACCCAACAAAATCGAGATCTGTACAACCAGTTCACGGTTGTATACGATGATGCTAAACTCTTTCATGCGAAAGCAGAAATTATTTTTCAGGATGCCGGTAAATATTTATTCATATTAGGTGCTGATTTGTTCAAATACGATGTTGAGGCCGAACTTGAAGCATGGCACAAGCCTCTATATGATATCTCTTTCATTGGCCAATACAACATCCAGGATAAATTCATTATGGATGGCGGATTTATAATAGTTGGCAAATCATACGCCAGGAC
Organism: Bacteroidales bacterium; assembly: GCA_023133655.1. Classification (GTDB taxonomy): domain Bacteria; phylum Bacteroidota; class Bacteroidia; order Bacteroidales; family JAGONC01; genus JAGLWB01. The sequence goes on along the minus strand of JAGLWB010000082.1, from coordinate 2,389 downwards.
CTTTCAGGAAGGAAAGGTTATACCAAAACAACTTGATGGTTTTATCGACATAAACCTTGCCCTCGAGTATAAATATTCAAAACAACTTTCAGGATTTATCAACCTGAATAATATTGCCAATGTAGAATATTTTCGGTGGAATAATTATGCCAGTCAGCGCTTTAACTTTTTAATTGGAGTAATGTACTCATTTTAAACATGTTACTAAGATACAATCAACTACTTGAAGTCCGTCAACCTGCATCTTAGGATTGACGAAATGAACCAATCTGTCGCCATGGGTTTACATATAAAGATTTCAACCAATTTTTGTTAATAAAATCCTTTATTTTAAAGGTATTAGGAACAATATATATCATAAAATATTGTTACTTTTGCATATATTCTAAAAAATAGCTAACTTATTGATTATGACTGATAAAGAAAAAAACCAACTGGCTTCTGAAAACTATACCGCTGATAATATTCAAGTGCTTAAAGGGCTGGAAGCGGTAAGGAAGAGGCCAGCCATGTATATTGGAGACTTAAGCGTAAGGGGATTGCATCACCTGGTTTATGAAGTTGTTGATAATTCCATTGATGAAGCCTTAGTCGGATATTGCGATAAAATCGACGTTTTTATTCATAAAGATAACTCCATTACCGTTATAGATAATGGCCGTGGGATACCCACCGGCTTACATGAAAAAGAAAAAAGATCAGCACTTGAGGTTGTTATGACCGTACTTCATGCCGGCGGAAAGTTTGATAAAGACTCTTACAAAGTATCAGGGGGCTTACACGGTGTTGGTGTGTCATGTGTTAATGCTCTTGCTTCTAAATTGAGCGTTAAGGTTTACAGGGAGAATAAAATCTGGCAGCAGGAATATGAATGTGGCAAACCTCTTTATCCTGTTAAAGTTGTTGGAGAAACCACAAAAACCGGGACAGAAGTGACTTTTATTCCTGACAAGTCAATTTTCGTTGTTTTAGAATACAATTTCGATATTCTCTCATCACGACTCAGAGAGCTGGCCTTTCTTAATAAAGGAATTACTTTATCAATAACAGATGAAAGGGAGACCGATGAAGAAGGAGATTTCCTGACCGATTCATTTTACTCCGAAAATGGACTGGAAGATTTCATTCAGTACCTGGATGCCAACCGTGAAAAGCTAATGAATAGCCCTATCAGTATTGAGGGGGAAAAAAATCAGGTTCCTGTTGAAATTTCAATGCAATACAATACATCATTCTCTGAAAACATTCATTCATACGTCAATAATATCAATACACACGAAGGTGGAACTCACCTTTCCGGATTCAGGAGAGCATTAACCAGAACACTTAAAAGCTATGCTGAGAAATCAGGTATGCTTTCCAAACTTAAATTCGACATTAGCGGCGATGACTTTAGGGAAGGATTAACAGCCATAATCTCTGTTAAAGTCCTTGAACCGCAGTTTGAAGGGCAAACAAAAACCAAGCTGGGTAACACAGAGGTGATGGGTGCCGTTGATCAACTTGTTAGTGAATTGCTCAATAATTACCTTGAAGAACATCCCAAGGAGGCAAAAACTATAGTCAATAAAGTGATTTTGGCTGCAACAGCCAGGCACGCAGCCCGTAAAGCACGTGAACTTGTTCAACGTAAAAATGTCTTAACAGGTTCAGGGCTTCCAGGAAAACTGGCAGATTGCAGTGAAAAAGATCCTGCAGAATGCGAAATTTACCTGGTGGAGGGTGATTCGGCAGGAGGTACTGCTAAGCAAGGTCGCGACAGGCGCTTCCAGGCTATCCTACCACTCAGAGGTAAGATACTTAATGTGGAAAAGGCTATGCAGCATAAAATATTTGAAAGCGAAGAGATAAAAAATATGTTTACAGCGTTGGGCGTAACTATAGGAACTGAAGAAGATAGTAAAGCGCTTAACATGGAAAAACTGAGGTATTTCAAAATTATTATCATGACTGATGCAGATGTGGATGGCAGCCATATCACTACTCTTATCCTTACTTTCTTTTTTCGTTACATGAAAGACCTTATTGAAAACGGGTATGTGTATATTGCAACGCCGCCTTTATACCTGATTAAAAAGGGAAAACAAGCACGCTATTGCTGGACTGAAATGGAAAGAGAGAAAACCGTTAAAGAATTTGTCGGTAATGGTAGTGAATCAGGCATCCACATACAGCGGTACAAAGGCCTGGGAGAAATGAATGCTGAACAACTTTGGTCTACCACCATGGATCCTGCATTCAGGATGTTGCGCCGGGTTACAATTGAAAATGGAACAGAAGCCGACAGAATATTCTCGATGCTTATGGGAGATGAAGTGCCTCCTCGTCGAGAATTCATCGAAAAAAATGCCAAGTACGCTAATATTGATGTTTAAGGTTCAAGGTTTAA
>JAGLWB010000081.1 GCA_023133655.1 Bacteroidales bacterium | reverse complement strand
ATTGGAACTGGATAAATTGTTCTCTATTACATCTGTTGTGAGCCAGGCAAAAGTTATGCAGCCAATCATCAAACAAAAATCCAAAGAGTTACTGGGGCTCATGAACGGGAAAACCCAACCAAATGTAGATATTGGGCCACATTGTAGTGACCCTTTTGGCTGTGACTTTCACGGTCATTGCTGGAAGCATGTGCCTGAATATTCAGTTTTCAACATCTCAGGACTCAGGACAGAAAAGAAATTCGATCTGTACCAAAAAGGAGTTTTAGAATTCAAGGACATACCGATGAGTTACCCATTGAACGCCAACCAGTGGTTACAGGTGAATGCAGCGTTAAACAACACCATCATCCGGGATCAGCCAGCCTTGAATGCTTTCAAAGCAAACCTTACCTATCCGCTCTGTTTCATGGACTTTGAAACCTACCAGATACCTGTACCTCAATACGATAATACCAAACCCTATCAATTGCTCCCGTTCCAATATTCATTGCATATTGAAAAATCACCAAATGCTTCATTGGAGCATAAGGAATACCTGGGAGCACCACCTGAAGATCCAAGGCCCGGGTTTATACAACAACTGGTCAATGATCTTGGCACGAAAGGGAGTATTGTGGTGTACAACCAGGGGTTTGAGAGTGCACGGTTAAGAGAACTTGCGCGGGACTTCCCGGAGTACCATGACGCTATCCAGACAGTTCTTACAAGGATAGTTGATCTGATGGATCCTTTTATTAAGAGAGACCTGTACACACCGGAAATGCGGGGATCTTATTCCATCAAGGTTGTATTACCGGCCCTGGTTCCGAGTCTGTCATACAAAAATCTTGAAGTTCAAAATGGGGGTATGGCAAGCCTGGCCTACGCAAGCCTGTATGAAGACGATGATGAAGAATCTGTGAGGAAGAAGAGAAAAGGGTTATTGGAATACTGTAAGCTGGATACGTTGGCGATGGTTGAGATCATGGAGGTGCTAAATACATAAATTAATAATGCGTATCAAGCCTGAAAACGGACAAAGGATTGTTAATAAAAAAAATATTTTGCCAAAACCATCTCATTTAGTATTTTAGTAAATTATTAGGAACGCAATTATTTATCAATCGACCCATTAAATGAGTATCCCTGCAATTACTCTCTTTGATAAGGCATATGAATAGCTCAAAATAATAATAATTAAAACCATTTTTGCCCCGTGATCAAAAACAAAGGAATTACATTTAAACTAAGTGCTTATATCATCTCCGCAACGGTGCTTATTTTTCTTTCCATCCTATTCTATTATTACCAGTATTCAAAAAAAATGCTGCTGCGTGAAGCTTATCATTCTGCACAGCAATTAACAAATGCTACGGTTAATGAAATAGAAACCATTCTTTTCTCAACACAGAAAACACCATCAAGCCTGATTTATATTATCGAAAATTCAAAAGTTCAGGAAGATGAACTTCTCAATATGCTTAGCTTGATTGTAGAAAATAATCCGGAAGTCTATGGAAGTTGCATCGCTTTTGAACCATACTGTTTTTTCAAAGACACGAAACAATATGCTCCTTATTTTTATAAATCGAAGGAGGGAATAGCATATAAAAACCTGGGTGAGGATAGCTATGATTATTTTAAATGGGATTGGTATAAGTTGCCCAAAACCCAAAACCGGGCTATTTGGACGGAGCCCTATTTTGATGAAGGGGGAGGAAATATTCTTATGACAACCTATGCTGTTCCTTTTCACGATCATAGTAACAATCAGGATATATTCCGGGGGGTTATTACTGCCGATATTTCTTTAGACTGGCTGGAAAGACTTATGGGCTCTATCAAAATCTATGAAACCGGTTATGCTTTTTTGATTTCTCAAACCGGAATGATAATAACCCACCCCAATAGTGAATTACGGATGAACGAAAGTATTTTCTCACTTGCAGAAAAATATAATCGCCCTGATGTAAAAAAAATCGGTGAAGATATGATAAAGGGCAACAGCCAATTCCTGCCTTATGCTGCTCTGACCGACAGTACCCCCAACAGAATCTATTATGCACCGTTGCCGGAAAGCAATTGGTCGATGGCTGTCATATTTCCGGAAGCTGAGCTCTTTGCGGATCTTAATGAACTGCATCGTACAAGTATAATAATCGGGATCCTTGGGATTACCGGCTTATTCATAATTATTATCCTCATCTCAAGAAACATTACCAAACCATTACGCAAACTTGCTGCTACTGCTGAAGAAATCGGATCAGGAAATTTTGATGTCACTATTAAATGTGGTAATGCAGCCAGAGAGATAACCATGCTGGGTAATACATTTATACATATGCAGCATGAGTTAAAAAACTACATTAAAAACCTGGAGATAACAACCGCAGCAAAAGAAAAAATTGAAAGTGAATTAAAAATTGCACATGATATTCAGCAGGGAATGATCCACATCATATTTCCGCCATTTCCGGAAAGAAAAGATGTTGACGTCTACGCCATACTGGAGCCCGCACGACAAGTAGGTGGCGATTTGTATGATTTTTTCTTTCTGGATGACGAAACACTTTGCTTTGCCATTGGGGATGTATCGGATAAGGGTGTGCCTGCATCCCTGCTTATGGCTATTACGTTAACCTTGTTAAGATCTAAGGCAAATAAAACCATGGAGGTTAATGAAATTGTAAACAGCATCAATAACAGTATCAGTAAAGAAAATGAAAACATGATGTTTGTTACTTTCTTCCTGGGATTACTAAATCTAAAAACCGGGGAGTTGAATTATTGCAATGCCGGACATAACTACCCCTACCTGATTTCACAGAAACAAAAAATTGAAGAACTTGAACAAACACACGGCCCTCCATTGGGTATCAAAGAAAACCATCAATACAAATACGAGACAATCAAATTGAAAAAAAGTGATTCATTGGTGTTGTTTACCGATGGCGTTACAGAAGCAATCAGTAAAGATAGCGAGTTTTACGGAGATGAACGCCTGAAAAACCTAATCGAATCACACTGTTTAAACAGCGACCCAAAAACAATTACTAACCTTATCTTTGATGATGTTGGCAAGTTTACCCTTGAAGCAGAAAGGTCTGATGATATTACTTTATTGGTATTATCTTATTATTAATGAAACAAGCACATCTGATTTTAAAAAACGAAATCACTGAGATTGAAAAAATTCAGTCGTTTCTGGAGGAACTTTCCCCCGAATGGGATTTTTCCGGAGAACTTGTTTTTGAACTGAATCTCTTGCTTGAGGAATATGTTGTTAATGTCATTCATCATGCCTATTCTGATAACGCAGAGCATGAAATAAAAATATTTTTCACAGAAGGTGATAATTCAATATCAATCTTAATTGAAGATGATGGAAATGCTTTCGATTTAACGGAAGAACCAACATTAGAAGGGCTTAATAAACCTGTTGAAGAAAGAAAGATCGGAGGACTGGGTGTCCATTTCATCAAATCGTTGGCTGATCATGTTAGCTACCAGAGAACAAACGGACTAAATAAATTAACATTAATCAAACACATTAAAAATTAAAGCGTATGAGTAGCATTCAAGGCGTAGCTGATGAATTGATGTTCAAAGCCACCATGGCGGCAGCTGAATTCCAGCAACTGAATCAAGCCGATACCGATAACATTGTCGAGAATATTTTTAAGGCAGGCTTTACTAACAGAGTTAAGCTCGCCAAAATGGCTCAGGAAGAAACCGGTATTGGTGTATGGCAGCATAAAGTGATTAAAAATGTAGTGGCCACACAATTAGTGTACGAAAATATTAAAAATGAAAAAACTGTTGGGATAATCAAAGAAGATACGATCAGGGGTATTGTTGAAATTGCCCAGCCGCTAGGCCCGATCTTTGCGATAATACCCATCACAAACCCTACCTCCACCATTCTTTTTAAAATATTAATCTCGATGAAAACCCGAAATCCGGTAATCGTCAGTGCACCAAGACATGCCTTTAACTGCTGTAAAGAAACAGTTGATATCTGCTATGCAGCCGCTTTGGCTGCTGGTGCTCCAGAAGATTGTATTCAAATAATAGAACATGGTTCAAGAGAATTTACACATACTATTATGGCTCATCATAACCTGGCACTAACATTGGCTACTGGAGGTACCGGGCTTGTACATGCAGCATACAGCTCAGGGAACCCTGCAATAGGGGTCGGGCCAGGAAATGTACCTGTGTTAATTGATGAAAGTGCCGATATACCTTTTGCCATTGAAAACATCATCTTATCTAAAACATTTGATAATGGGACAATCTGTGCCAGTGAGCAATCCATCATCGTTGAAAAGACAATAACGAATGCCGTCAGGAAAGAATTTGAAAGTCAGCATTGCTATTTCCTTGATGAGGCTGAAACAAAAAAATTAGAAGAGTATGCCGTTCTAAAAGATAAAGGAACTATGAATCCTGAAATTGTTGGTAAGCCAGCCACTTTTATTGCTGAAAGAGCCGGCATAAATGCTCCTGAAAATACCAGGATCCTAATGGCACCCTTAAATGGTGTTGGCTTAAAGTACCCTTTGTCTGTTGAAATACTTGCCCCTGTTCTGGCTTATTATGAATGCGATAACTACAAATCGGCCATCAAAACATGTATTGATTTGAATTTCCTTGGAGGCATAGGACATACGGCTGTTATATATGCAAATAATGAAACTCGGATCATGGAATTCTCAGAAATCATGAATGCCGGAAGAATCGTTGTTAATACACCCTCGGGCCAGGGGGCAGTTGGCGGACTTTTTAATACACTTCCTACCTCTTTTACCCTGGGCTGCGGAACAGGAGGGAAAAATATTACCACAGAAAATATATCAGCTCATCAGCTGATCAATGTACAACGGGTTTGCAGAAGAAAAATAAATACGCAATGGTTTCAATTTGATCAGGCAAAATACATTGATGAAAATCAGGGTACTGATGATATCTTAAGCGAATATTATAAAAACTACTAAAATTTATGACTCATGATTAACTACAATCTCAATACGCATTCTAATACATTATCCTGTCAGTTTATCGGAAGACTTGATACAAATAATACATCAAAAATAGCTGAATCTGTTGAAGAAAAAATAAAAGACCACACCGGGGATGATCAGAATACAGCACCAAAAGTGGTATTTGACATTGAACAGGTCGATTATATTGCTTCGGCATTTATTCGGATTTGCATTAAAGCAGTTCAAAAGGCCGGCAAAATCAATTTTGCTATTATTAATGCCAGTCCCATGATCAAAAAAACCTTTAAAATAGCCGGGCTTGATGAAGAACTAAATGTTTCATGAATTATTAAGGTAAGCTGTATTATGAAAAAAATCACAAATTATGCGCTATACGCAATACTGATAGTTGTATCGGTATTCCTTTTCTCCTGCAATCAACAAAAATCTAAAAAACAAACCAGAATTAACCCTGAATTTGGCAGTTTTATTAATGCTTTCACCACAGGTGTAATATCATCCCATTCCTCCATAAAAATACGACTGCAGGAAGAGGTACTCATTCAGGCAGAACCGGATGGTGCAATTGAAAATTATTTTTTTAAATTTTCTCCAAATATTGAGGGGAAAACATACTTGATTGATAAAAACAATATCGAGTTCAAGCCCAAAAACCCATTGAAATCAGGCATTACTTACAACGTAAGCTTTAAACTCGGGAAACTGTTTGATGTCGCAGATGACCTTCAGGTTTTTGAGTTTCAATTCCAGACCATCAAACAATCATTTTCGGTCATAAAAGAGGACTTTGAAGCATATAACAATAAAAACCTGATAATGAACAAACTGTCAGGTTATCTTTCAACAAGTGATGAAATGGCCGAAATGGAGGTTAAACAAATACTTTCGGCAGAACAAAATGGCATTTCGTTACCTGTTCGGTGGGAACTGGGGGGGTATACTTACAAATACCCTTTTGTAATTGATAGTATTAAACGAAAAGAAAAGAAAAGCCACATAATCCTCAAATGGAACGGTTCAAAAATTGGGATTGATATTGCCGGTGCCGATACAATCGAAATACCTGCACTTGATGATTTTAAAGTGATGAGTGTCGCAATCATACAACATCCTGAACAACATGCTGTTATACAATTCTCCGATCCGTTAAAAGAAGAACAGGTACTTAATGGGATCATAAGGCTTGATAATGGAAGTGATCTGAAATTCACCATTTCAAACAACATGGTAAAAGCTTATCCAATGGTAAGGCAGGCTGGGGCGATGACCCTGTTTGTTGAAACCGGTGTGAAGAATGTTATGGGGCATAAAATGAAGGAACAATATTTAACAGAAGTTTCTTTTGAGGAGATAAAACCCGGCGTCAGGTTAATTGGAAAAGGTGTTATTCTTCCAAACTCCGAAGGCCTTATCTTTCCTTTCGAAGCGGTGAGCCTGAACGCTGTGGATGTTCGAATCATTAAAATATTTGAAAATAATATCGCACAGTTTTTACAGGTAAATCAACTTGATGATAGCTACCAGTTACAAAGGGTTGGCAGGCCGGTTTTTAAAAAGAAAATATCACTTGTTGGCTCAGCAATCGATTATGGCCAATGGAACGCTTTTTCCTTCGATCTGACAGGCCTGATTAAAAAAGACCCGGGTGCAATTTATCAGGTCGAACTTTCATTCAAAAAAAAGTATTCACTTTTTAATTGCCCGGACGAAGAGGAAACAGATACTGAGATGGACCAGCTTGATGATGATTGGGACTCCGACCAAACAGAAGAGCAGAGTTATTGGGATTATTCATACAGTTATTATTATTACCCTAACGGATATGAATGGGGTGAAAAAGATAACCCTTGCCATATTTCTTATTATAATTCACGCAGGTGGATTAAACGGAATATACTCGCATCAAACCTTGGAATAATTACAAAAGAAGGTAATGACAGAACGATGCATTTTGCGGTTACTGATTTGTTAACAACCCGGCCACTTAACGAGGTGGCCATTGAACTGTACAATTACCAGCAGCAAATAATTGCAACGACAAGAACCGGCAGCGATGGAATGGCGGAGATAGAACTTACCGAAAAACCATACCTGATGATTGCCAAAAAAGGTAACGAAAGAGGATACCTGCGCCTGGATGATGGGTCGTCTCTTTCAATCAGTAAATTTGATGTGAGTGGGGAAAAAATCCAAAAAGGCATTAAAGGGTTCCTTTATGGAGAAAGAGGTGTATGGCGTCCCGGCGATACGTTGTTCCTGACATTTATCCTCGAAGATAAAGATGGGTTATTGCCCAAAAAACATCCCGTGGCTTTTGAGTTATCAAATCCACACGGGCAAGTCGTTTTCCGGTCAGTACAAGTAAAAGGATTAAATGGTTTTTATAGCTTTATTATACCCACCGATCAGGATGCCCCAACAGGAATGTGGAATGCAAAAGTTAAAGTGGGGGGGGCTGAATTCAACAAAAGAATAAGGATTGAAACAGTGAAGCCAAACAGGTTAAAGATTAACCTTGATTTTGGCGTTGATATGTTATCCTTTGATAATCGAGAGATTGAAGGCGATTTGAAAGTCAGATGGTTACACGGAGCCATTGCCAGAAACCTCAAGGCCAATGTAACGGTTACCTTGAACAAAGCAAAAACCGGGTTTGCTAAATATAAGGATTTCCAATTTGACGATCCTGCCAAAAAATTTTTTCCTGATGAAGAGATCATCTTTGATGGGAGAGTAAACGACCTGGGTGTGGCAAAAGTTAAAGCTGATCTTGGAACTCATACGAATGCACCGGGAATGCTGAAAGCGAATTTTATGATTCGTGCCTATGAAGAGAGTGGTGCATTCAGCACCGACTATTTTTCCATCCCCTATGCCCCGTATAATAATTTCATCGGAATAAAACTCCCTAAGGGTGATAAAGCCCGTGGGATGTTACTGACAGACACATCGCATGTTGCTGAGGTTGTAACTGTTGACAAAGATGGTAATCCTGTTTCACTTGATGATCTTAATGTAACCATGTATAAAGTGCGGTGGAGATGGTGGTGGGATGCCTCTAATGAAAACCTGGCTTCATACATGGGAAGCTATCAGAACGAAAAAATTCTGGAGAAAAAGGTCACAACAAAAAATGGAAAAGGCAGCTTTACTTTTAAAGTTGATTACCCCGACTGGGGAAGATATTTGATCTGTGTAGAAAACCCGGATGGAGGGCATTCAACCGGACAAACAGTATACATCGACTGGCCGGGATGGGCAGGACGAGGCCAGCGTGAGCACCCGGGTGGTGCATCTGTTCTTACCATTTCATCAGATAAAAAGAAGTATGATGTTGGGGAATATGCAACCATTACCATTCCCTCGGGAGGGGAAGGCCGTGCGCTGGTTAGCATTGAAAACGGTTCAAAAGTACTCAGCGCCCATTGGGTTAAGCCTGAAGAAAAAGAAACCCGGTTTAATTTCCAGATAACGGAAGAGATGAGCCCGAATATATATGTTCATGTCACCCTCCTACAGCCTCATGCCCAAACAGTAAATGATCTGCCCATCAGGCTTTATGGTGTGATTCCTGTTTTGGTTGAAGATCCTGACACAAAATTGAATCCCGTTATCGTAATGTCTGATGAACTGGCTCCGGAACAAGAATTTACAGTTACAGTTTCCGAAAAAGAGAATAAGTCGATGACATACACCCTTGCAGTTGTTGATGAGGGGTTATTGGACCTGACCAGGTTTAAAACGCCTGATCCCTGGAATTCCTTTTACGCGCGGGAAGCACTTGGCGTAAAAACATGGGATGTTTTTGATCTGGTTCTGGGAGCTTATGGGGGAGAACTCGAACGCCTGTTTGCCATTGGGGGTGATGAGGAAATTATTAGTAAAAAAGAACAAAAAGCGAATCGTTTTAAACCGGTTGTGATGTTTCTCGGCCCTTTCGACCTTCAGGGAGGCACGGCAACTCATACCATCATGATGCCCAATTATATCGGTTCTGTCAGGACAATGGTTGTTGCCGGAGATAACGGCTCATACGGGTCCACTGATAAAACTACCCCCGTAAAAAACCCATTGATGATTCTAGGCACACTTCCCCGGATTCTGGGACCTGGAGAAACAGTGAAACTGCCGGTTACAGTATTTGCAATGGACGAAAATATTAAAGATGTCCATTTAAAAATCGAACCTAACGATCTTTTTAATGTTGTTGGCCCGGCCGAAAAGGAAATACACTTCTCACAGACCGGAGATAAAGTAGTAACATTCGAGCTTGAGGTGAAAGAAAAAACGGGTATTGGTAAAGTTAACATTTTTGCTGTCAGCGGACATGAAAAAGCTCAATACAATATAGAGCTGGATATTCGAACACCCAATCCCCCCGTTACCAAAGTAATAAGCAATGTTATTCAACCCGGAGAAATACTGAAAACAGACTACACGCCTGTTGGTATGGTGGGCACCAATAATGGGGTGCTGGAGGTTTCGGATATTCCACCAATTGATTTCGGCAGAAGATTGAAATACCTTATCAAATATCCCTACGGCTGTTCTGAACAGATAACTTCTTCTGTTTTCCCTCAGTTATACCTTGAAAATGTTATGGAAATTGATGCTGCCATGAAAACAAGGTTGTCTTCTAACATAAAAGCAGGGATAAAACGACTTTTTTCCATGCAACATGCAAACGGTGGTATTGGTTACTGGCCGGGCAAATCTATTGTTAACGATTGGTCCAGCAGTTATGCCGGGCATTTTATGTTAGACGCTGAAGTTAAAGGTTATGCCTTACCCGCCGGTTTTAAGAATAAATGGATAAAATTCCAGAAAAAGGCTTCACGTGAATGGAAAAACTTAGATAAACGAAATCCGGAGTGGCGCCAGGGTGATCTTATTCAGGCTTACCGTTTGTATACCCTTGCACTGGCTGGTTCTCCTGATATGGGGGCCATGAACAGGATGAGAGAAACCGATAACGTGGCTGTTATTGCCAAATGGCGTCTTGCTGCTGCTTATGCCCTGGCCGGGAAAGAAGAGGTTGCCAAAGGCCTTGTTCATGACCTTGAAACAACAGTGGTAAATTATTCAGCCATGAATCCAACATTTGGCTCCTCGCTTAGAGATCGGGCTATGATCCTCGAAACAATGTCCCTCTTAAAAGAATACGAAAGGGGAGCTCCGCTTGCCATTGATATTTCTAAAAAACTTAGTGGTTTGAGATGGTTAAGTACACAAACAACGGCCTACTGTTTGCTTTCTATGGCTAAATTTTCAGGTGATTCACAAGGTATTTCAGATGACCTGGCATTCGATTACAAAATAAATGATCAGCAAAAATTATCAGCAAAAACACAATTGCCGGTTGCACAAATAGATTTTGACATACCGGGTGTAGATAACGGTGTTGTTACTGTTGAAAACAAAAGTGAAGGGATTATTTATGTACGGATTATTCTGGAGGGAATACCTGTTGCAGGTAATGAGGTTTTTGCCGAAGAAAATCTGCACATAAAAATCGCTTATAAAAATTTACAGGGGGCGAGTATTGATGTTGCTAAGATAGAGCAAGGCACTGATTTTATGGCTGAAGTGGAAATCATCAACCCAGGCACCTGGGGAAATTATTCAGAGATGGCGCTTACGCAAATATTCCCATCCGGCTGGGAAATAATTAACACACGCTTAGCAGATGTGACATCGGCCCATGAAGAAGACATTCCTGACTACAAAGATATCAGAGACGATAGGGTATATACCCATTTTAATGTGAATGCCCATGAAAACAAAAAATTTGTTGTCTTGTTGAATGCTTCTTATTTAGGCAGATTTTACTTGCCGGCAATATCCTGTGAGGCTATGTACGATAATTCAATTTATGCAAGAACACCCGGCAAATGGGTTGAAGTGGTTATCCCCGGAGAAAAATAATATCCTTTGAACAGCAAAAGTACGATTACCAAAAAAGCCGTTTATAAAGTTGCCGGAGCTGTCTTATTACTTTCTTTATTGACAGTATACTGGATTTCTATTCCATCCAAATTATTTACAAATCCTACTTCAACTGTTATCGAAGATAAAACAGGTGTTTTACTCGGTGCAAAAATTGCCGATGACGGACAATGGCGCTTTCCGCATAATTCATATGTGCCTGAAAAATTTAAACTGGCAATCATTGAATTTGAAGACCGTCATTTTTATAAACATCCGGGTTTTAATCCATTTTCTCTGCTCAGAGCGGCATATCAAAATATCAGGTCGGGAAAGATCGTTAGCGGGGGAAGCACATTAACCATGCAGGTGATCCGGCTGTCCAGAAAAGGAAAGGCCCGTTCCATCCCGGAAAAAATAAGGGAAATTGTTCTCGCTACGCGATTGGAGCTGAGCAATTCGAAAGCAGATATCCTGTCGATGTATGCTTCAAATGCACCATTCGGGGGAAATGTTGTCGGGCTGGATGCTGCGTCATGGAGATATTACGGAAGAAACCCTGATCGCCTTTCCTGGTCGGAAATTGCAACCCTGGCGGTATTACCCAATGCACCTTCACTGATCTATCCGGGGAAAAACCAACAAAAACTTTTGATGAAAAGAGATGTTCTGCTTGACAAGCTTCTGGCACGAGGATATTTGGATACGATAAGCTGTGAGCTTGCCAAAACAGAGCCTCTGCCCGGTAAACCACTACCCTTGCCTCAATTGGCTCCGCACTTACTTACCCGTGTTTATCTCCAAAAAAATGGCGAGCGAATACGAACTACCCTGGATAATAATCTTCAACGATCAACAAACGAAATTGTTGAAAATCATCACGAAAAACTCATACATAACGAAATTTACAATGCAGCTGCCATAGTGATTGAGGTTGCGACCGGAAATATCCTGGCTTATGTCGGGAATACACGAAATCCGGGCATGCAGGAGCATGGAAGCGATGTGGATATCATTACTGCACCGAGAAGCTCAGGCAGCATATTAAAACCAATATTGTATGCTGCCATGCTTGATGCCGGCGAAATACTCCCAAATACACTGGTCCCGGATATTCCGGTACAGATAAGCGGGTATAGCCCGAAAAATTTCTCTATGAGTTACGATGGCGCCGTTCCTGCAAGCAGAGCACTGTACCGGTCATTAAATGTTCCGGCTGTAAAAATGTTACAACAGTATAGTGTGCATCGATTCTATGACCTGTTGAAAAATCTGGATATGCAAACCCTCTCTTATCCTGTTGACCATTATGGTTTGTCGTTAATCCTCGGCGGAGCCGAAACCACATTATGGGATCTTGCCGGAATATTTTCAAGCTTTAGCAGGGTGCTTAATAATTATTACCAATACAATGGGAAATACCTCATGAGCGACTGGCACAGCCCTCTGTTTTATTTAAACGATTCAGTAAATCCGGTAAATATCCCTAAACATTTTCAGGAGAAAGGGATTCTCCGGGCTTCGTCAATCTGGTTGACCTATAAGGCTCTTTTGGAAGTGAACAGGCCACAGGAACTTTCAGGCTGGCAGTCATTTTCTTCTACAAGAAGGATCGCCTGGAAAACCGGAACCAGCTTTGGTTTCAGGGATGCCTGGGCTGTTGGGACAACACCTGAATATGTGGTTGCTGTATGGGTTGGTAATGCCGATGGCGAAGGAAGGAGTGGACTTATCGGTGTAACTGCAGCAGCACCGGTCATGTTCGATATTTTTAACGTGTTGCCATCAGCGGGCTGGTTTGATCAACCTTTTGATGAAATGGTTAGCGTTCCTGTTTGCCGCATGAGTGGGCACAGGGCGTCTGCGATTTGCGAACCTGTTGATACTGTATGGATCCAGAAATCCGGGTTACAAACACCCTCCTGCCCGTATCACATATTGATTCACCTTGATAAAAATGAAAAAGCAAGGGTAAACAGCGATTGTTATGAACCTTCCATGATAATTCACAGGCCGTGGTTTGTTTTGCCTCCGGCAATAGCATGGTATTACAAGGCGAAGAAACCTTTCTACAGGCCACTCCCTCCTTTTCATAACGACTGTATCAATGCCTCAACAGGCACTATGATGGAGTTTATTTATCCAACAACGAACACAAAACTATTTCTCCCCAAAGATATTGATGGTGTATTAGGGCGCATTATTTTGGAAGCGGCTCATCGTGATGCAGATGCGATCATTTACTGGCATTTAGACGATGAATACATCGGGACGACCAAACAGATTCACCGTTTATCCATCCAACCTGCCGCCGGCGCACATATTATTACATTGGTTGATGACAGAGGGAACTCCATTTACAAAAAGGTGGTGGTTGTGAGGTAGGGGATGGTTGGCAGTTGTTGTCGTTGTTGTTGTTGTAGGGACAGGTCGCGACCTGTCCCTACAACAATAAATTTATTTAATATCCAGGGTCACAAATTCACAAAAAACAGATTAACAGGTAAAATACAGTTTTATAAAAATTGGAAATCACAAATTGTGATATCCAATCCTGAGAAGATGGGTATAAGAAAACCTCCGTTAGCTTTTACAGAACAAGGTGTGGCAATGTTATCAAGCGTTCTTAAAAGTAAAAGTGCTGTGCAAATGAACATCATATGGCAATATAGCAAACAGGGCATATAATGAAAAAGCGTAAAAGAAATAGGTTAGAAAATTTTGATTACAGCAGGGATGCTCTGTACTATATTACCTCCTGCACCCAAGGCAGGATTCATTATTTTGGGGAAGTCAATAATGAAGAAATGAAAACAAATAAATTTGGACAAATTGCAAAAAAACAATGGTATTGGTTGGGAGAACGATTTCTCTTTGTGATTTTACATGCATTTGTGGTGATGCCCGATCATATTCATGGTATAATTGAAATTAATCGCAATAATATCGTACGGCCAGGTCGCGACCTGGCCAAACAACCCAAAATCAAACCATTATCCCAATTGATTGGGGCATACAAAACAACGGTATCAAAACAAATTCATTTAATCGGAGGCAAAGATTTCGCATGGCAGAGGTCCTTTCATGACCACATAATACGCAAT
>JAGLWB010000080.1 GCA_023133655.1 Bacteroidales bacterium | reverse complement strand
CCCAAAGATACCTGGGATAGCCTGGGGTTCCATACCTGTGACTGCCACGCATCTTTTATTGGTGAACTAACTGTTAATGTGGATGTTATCTATTATCCAAATCCATTGATTGGTAATGAGTTGAATATAAAAGCATCTGAACCGATCGAAGCAATTGAAATTGTTTCATTTCTTGGCCGTCGTGTTTTGTATCAGGCGAATTTGCATAGAAATGAATTTATGATTATTGACATCCCCGACCTGGGAAATGGAATATTTTTAGTTAAGGTTCTTTTCGAAAATAATCGGTTTGTTGTCAGTAAAATAATTGTAGAGTAAAGGCTATTGCCTTTTCTTTTTTCTTTTGCTTCTTTTGCCCGCACTAACTCTGTTTTTTTAGGTAAAATTGATTTTTTTTCAAATGAAACAAACCATTCTTCTTTTTCTTGTTGCCCTGGTTTCTGTAAATCTATTTGCCCAGACGGGTGTGATTAAGGGTACCGTTAGAGATATCAATACCGGTGAAACCCTTATTGGAGTTAATGTTGTTTATGCTCCGGGTAAAGGTACGGTTACTGATATCGATGGGAAATATTCGTTAGAGCTTGATTATGGCGATTATACATTAACCATATCGTATGTTGGTTACGTTACAATAGACCCTTCCATTGTGATAAAATCAAACCTGATAATAATGGATTTTGAATTGAATACCGTTACCCTGTCTGAAGTGGAAGTGGTGAGCGATATGGCCAAAACACGTGAAACACCGGTGGCTTTCAGCACCATTGACCCTGTCAAGATCCAGGAAGAGCTTGCTTCTCAGGATATCCCTATGATTTTAAATTCCACACCCGGAGTTTATGCCACCCAACAAGGTGGGGGTGATGGTGATGCCCGGATCAATATCAGGGGGTTTAACCAACGCAATGTCGCTGTGATGATTGATGGCATTCCGGTTAATGATATGGAAAACGGATGGGTCTATTGGTCAAATTGGTTTGGACTTGATCTTGTAACACAGCGTATTCAGGTACAACGTGGCCTCGGTTCCTCTAAGCTGGCATTGCCATCAGTAGGCGGGACCATGAATATCATAACCAAAGGAATTCAGAGTAAAAAACAGTTCCGTATCAAACAGGAAGTTGGAAATAATGGTTTTCTAAGGACATCCTTTGGACTATCGAGCGGTAAGTTGAAAGGAGGGTGGGGCATTACAGCTGCCGGGTCGTATAAAACAGGTAAAGGTTGGGTTGACCGCACTTTTACTGAAGGATGGTTTTACTACCTTAAAGTGGATAAAGAATTTGGGAAACATATAGTTAGTTTATCAGCTATGGGAGCCCCGCAGCAACACGGACAAAGAAGATACCCAAAACCAATTGCGACCTATGATAGTAGTTTTGCCAGGGAGGTAGGTGTTACTGAAACACCGGGACAATATTTTTATACCAGGTATATTGATACAATTAGTATGGTAGATAATGGATTAAGGTATAATGCGGATTGGGGGTCTTATGTGAATGAGAATGGGGAGGAAATTACACTGAATGATAAAAAAAATTATTACCACAAACCACAGTTTACGATCAGAGACTTCTGGAATGTTAGCGACAAACTCTATCTTTCAAATATTTTATACCTGTCAATGGGTAATGGAGGGGGAACATCAACAAAGAATTCAATCAAGCCAATCCAGGGGGATTGCACCGAAAGTGGACAAATTAATTTTCAGAAATTTTACGACATGAACAGGGAGAAAATAAAATCCTTTCAGTATATCAGATCAAATATAAATAACCATTTTTGGTTTGGTCTGTTATCAACAGCTAATTATCAAATAAATGACATCCTTACCTTATCGGGAGGTATTGACTTAAGAAGATATAAAGGTGAGCATTATGAAGAAGCCTATGACTTGCTGGGAGGTGATTATATACTTGATAAAGGTAATTCTAATAGGGGTATCAAAGAACAATTAAGGGTAGGGGATAAAATCAATTATCATAATGACGGTATTGTTCAATGGGGCGGACTTTTTGGCCAACTTGAGTATAAAAAAGATAACCTTTCTGCTTTTGTAAATATTACCGGGGCTTATAGCGGCTTTAAAAAGATTGACTATTTCAAACCCAGGGTTCTGTCAGTTGACGATACTACCTTCAAAATAGGTTATGATACTGTAATAGAATATAATGGAGTAATCTATGATAGAAATTCGCCTGGACTTGAATTCCAGGAGTCGGACTGGAAATGGATTCCGGGATTTACCGTAAAAATTGGTGCTAACTACAACATCAGTGCAAGTTCAAATATATTTCTCAACATGGGTTATTTGTCGAAAGCGCCTCGATTTAATAATGTTTTTGACAGGTATTCTATTGACCTTTTGCGAGAAATTGAAAATGAATTTGTAAAAGCCTTTGAAGTTGGCTATTCTCTTACTAAACATAAGTTAGCTATCAATGCGAATGGTTATTTAACAAAATGGGAGAACAAACCCGGCCAGCCGGTGAGTGTCCCTCTTAGCAATGAAGAAATTGGGTATGGTAATATTCAGGGCATGGATGCTTTTCATAAAGGAATTGAATTTGATTTTGCCTATGTGATCCTCCCAAACCTCGACCTGCAAGGTCTGTTTTCACTTGGAGATTGGCGTTGGACATCAGAGGACTCTGTCAGGTTATATAATGACAATAACCAATACGAAAAAACAGAATATTTTAACGCAAAAGGTGTCCATGTGGGCGATGCTGCACAAACACAAGTTGGTCTCAGCCTTAGGTATGAACCATTGGACGACTTATATTTTTCGGGAAGAGTAACCTATTTTGACCGGTATTATTCCGACTTCAATCCTTTTGATCTTAATCCTGATACACATCCTAACTCCTTCGATGAAGATGGAAATCCTGTGGATTCATGGGAAACACCGGATTATTTTGTTGTGAATTTGAATGCCGGTTACAAGTTTATGCTTGGGAATGTACAGTTAGCTTTAAGGGCAAGTGTGATTAATTTGTTAAATGAGAGTTATATCTCCGATGCCCGGGATAATGACAGCTACTCTGTAATTACGAACTCACATGATGCAAAATCAGCAGGGGTCTTTTTTGCCATGGGAAGGCGATTTAATACGTCATTGACCATCTCTTTCTGATTAGGTTCAAGCAAAAAATAGTTAAGTAATAAATTAATAATCAATAAATAACAATTAGACA
>JAGLWB010000008.1 GCA_023133655.1 Bacteroidales bacterium | reverse complement strand
GAAATTTACAAATCAACTGAAACATATATAGGGTATGATGGCATGCATTATGCTGTCTTTTATTCGTCAAATAATGGGGAAACCATGACTTTACAGTATGAAAATTTTGAGAATCAATCTGGAGTCATGTGGGTTGGCGCTGTGCTTGGCGATGCCACACCAGGAGCTATATATAACAATTATTTCTATGGAACGAATGAATTGTGGGTAAGCTTTGATTATGGAGTGACTTGGGAACATAGGGAAACTGCTCCTAGTACAGAATATTTAAGCGGACAAAGTAACGGAATCATTTTTAAAAGAATTGGTCCAGAGCTGTTTCAAAGCGAAAATTATGGGGATACTTTTACCTCAATTACGAATCCAATAAATTGTCCAATTCGTGAACTTGGTTATTATTTAGGGGAATTTTATGGGATAAATGGTAATATAGGTGAAGGATTATTCTTAGATCATACGAATGATTATGCAAACACATATACTGAAATCCCTATCGACAGCACAGTCGCCTTTTGGCAAATATCCGGTATATATCCGCAAATTTCACGGGGTACCGAACCCGGTGAATTGTATCTTGTTTCATGGTGGCCTGATTATCACTATAAGATATTTCACAGCACCGATACAGGATACACATGGACACTGAAATTTGAATCAGGTTATATTGACATATATAATTGGTCAGTCAGTTACACGGCCGGACGGCAATCAGGATCTTTTTATGTGACACGCTCAACATATGATCCGACTCTTAACCATAGATTGCTCTATATCGATTATAGTGATGATTACGGAGAAACCTTTACGACTTATTTCCATGAACTTGATTCTCTTTATACAGCTGTCGCTGCTATCCATAAAACTGATTTCAGGCTGTCAGCATTTCCAAATCCTTTTTCAGGGAATACTACCATTGTATTTGATGTACCGGAAAATTGCAAAATCCCTGTATTAAATATTTGCAATATGCATGGCAATTTGATTAAGGAGTATGGGTTAGCCGGGAAAAAACAGATTAGCTGGGATGGTTCAGGTATTTCCGGTCAAAAAGTTGAAAGTGGAATATACCTTTATAGTATCACTTCCGGGAGATACCAATCCGTGCTAAAAAAAATTGTGTATATAAAATAGTATCAAACCCTGAATCAAGTCCGGAAGATGGTCAGCACGTGCTACATTGTCAGATCCCGGGCTTGCCCCGGGATCTCCCTGAATTAAGCTCCTGTTACACCAAACATTCACCCCCCGTGCCTCAATCATTTTGCATTTCATCGAAATTTGTTGATATTTCTTGTAAAATGCTGATAGTTTATAGCTAATTACTAATTTTGCACTCCCAAAAGCGGAGGAAAATTACCATGATCAGAAAATTAGATGAATTAGTTGAGCGGGCAAAAAGCCACTCGAAAAAAAAGATCGCCGTTGGTGCTGCCGGTGATTATGAGGTGCTGGATGCTATTAAGCATGCTATGAAACTGGGTATTATTGAGCCCCTTCTTGTTGGCCATAAACCCAAGATATATACTATTGCTGAAGAAATCCATTTAGACCTTGAGGGTATTGAAGTTATTCATGTTCCCGATCCTATTGATGCTGCTTTCGAAGCTACCAGGCTTGTCAGAGAAGGATATGCTAACATTTTAATGAAAGGGCTGGTGAGTTCTCAGCATCTTTTACACGCTGTTTTGAATAAAGAACATGGCCTGAGAAAAGGCGATATTTTAAGTCATGTGGCCATATTTGAGTCACCTTATTACCATAAACTTCTTGGTGTAACAGACGCTGCGATGAATGTTTCCCCAACATTTGAAGACAAAATTGCATTGATAAAAAATGCTGTTGAATTATTTCATAAAATTGGCTTTGAACGTCCAAAAGTTGCGGTTGTTGGCTCGGTTGAGACGATCAATCCAAAGATGGAAGCTACCATGCATGCCGCTACCCTCTCAATGATGAACAAACGTAATCAGATAAAAGGGTGTATTGTAGATGGCCCTTTGGCGCTTGATAATGCAGTTTCAAATAAGGCAGCCGAAATAAAACATATTCAAAGTGAAGTGGCCGGTGATGTGGATATTGTTGTTGCACCTGATATTAATGGCGCAAATTTCCTCTATAAATCATTAAATTTTATTGGCGGGGCAACCTCTGCAGCAGTAATTATGGGTGCCAGAGTGCCTATTGTTCTTACCTCCAGGGCGGATACGGAAAGAAGTAAATTTTTATCAATAGCTCTTGCCGCAGCAATGGAATAAAATTGCAGCTGCCGACAGCCAACTACCGACTTTTTTTCCTAATTTTATCCGCAAATTCCATCATTATAGAAATGGTTCGAATACTGGCAATAAACCCCGGGTCAACATCCACAAAAATTGCTGTTTTTGAGGACAACGACGCGATCTATGCAAAAACAATCAGGCATAGCCGGGAAGAACTTGCCCTTTTTTCGAAAATCTCCGACCAGTATCAATACAGGATGAAAATCATCCTTGTACAACTTAATGAGGCAGATATTAGCCTTCTATCGGTTGAAGTTGTTATCGGCCGCGGAGGACTGTTAAAACCGATTAGCTCTGGTGTTTATGAAGTTAATGAAGCCATGCGCTACGACCTGATGAATAGTCCTATTGGAGAGCATGCCAGCAACCTGGGAGGGCTGATTGCCTACGACCTGGCTAAATCATTACCCAATGCCAAAGCATACATAGCTAACCCGGTTGTAGTTGACGAACTGGATGATATCGCCCGCTTTGCCGGCCATCCTTTTTTTGAACGGAAGTCTGTCTTTCATGCCTTGAACCAAAAAGCAGTGGCCCAAAATCATGCCCGGTCAGTCATGAAAAAATATGAAGAGATGAACCTGATCGTAGTTCATCTTGGGGGCGGTATTACCATTGGCGTTCACAAAAATGGACGAGTTATTGACGTAAACCAGGGCCTTGACGGCGAAGGCCCTTTTTCTCCGGAAAGAAGCGGAACACTGCCTTGCGGTGATTTGGTTAACCTTAGCCTTAGCGGAAAATATTTAAAAAAGGAGGTTAAAAAAATGCTGGCAGGAGAAGGAGGCCTCGTTGCTTACCTTGGTACGAACAATGCCTATGAAGTTGAACAAAAAGCAGATGAAGGGGATGACTATGCAAAGCAGGTTATGGAAGCCATGGCCTATCAGGTGGCCAAAATGATCGGGGCTATGTCAACAGTGCTGAAAGGTGAGGTGGATGGGATTCTGATAACCGGTGGCATTGCCCATAGTACATGGTTTGTGAATTGTATTAT
>JAGLWB010000079.1 GCA_023133655.1 Bacteroidales bacterium | reverse complement strand
ACAACAACATCTCTGGCACAATCCTTGTTTATATTCAGGAACAACTACCTTTGTCAATCAAATCTTAAAAGCCATGAATTCAAAAACATTTATCCTTGCCGGAGTACTTTTGTTGGCGATGTCGCAGTTTGTGATCGCCCAGGATCAAATCCATAAAAGAAACAACGAGATAATAAATTGCAAAATCAAAGAGCTGGGATCGGAAAGTGTCAAATATTTATTACCTGATTATCCTGATGATGTTTCTTTTTCCATTGATAATGACAAAATCTTGAAAATTGTTTTTGAGAATGGTAAAGAACACTTTTTCCAGAAAGAGATGTTTAATCCGGAAAACTATGTTGACGACAGAAAAAATGCAATAAAACTCGATTTCATCTCTCCACTTACCGGAAACACTACATTTGCCTACGAACGCAGCATCAAACCCGGGCAAAGCTTTGAAGTCACCCTGGGAATCATCGGAATGGGATTTGATCCGAATGATGAAAATGCACGCGGGGCCTTCACAAAATTTGGATATAAGTTCATTAAAACCCCTGATTTTTACTTCAATAAAATGCGTTACGCGCATATTCTTAAGGGATCTTATATTAAGCCTGAAATTTCATTTGGGTATTATTCCCATACAGATTATTACAAAGATTCCTGGGAGGGGTCCAATAATGAAAGAGAACCCGTTGTTTCAGGTTCACTCCATCTTGTATTAGGCAAACAATGGGTTTATAGTAATGTTTTTCTGGTTGACTTTTCTGTTGGTGTAGGCTACGGCTTTGATAATATCGATGGCGGTTATCACTATGGGTACGCTACATCCGATGGCTCATTTCCAATAAGTGGCTCGGCAAATCTGAAAGTCGGATACCTGTTTTAATAACCGGTAGGCGATAGATTCCTAATGGCAGGCCTTTGGTATCAAAACCGACCAGGGGTTGAAGCTCAAAAATTATTTAATGATCCCGCTGCCAATGCATACTTTTTCACCTTTATCATAGATCACCCCAAATTGGCCGGGAGCCAGGCCGGCAATCGGCTCTTGTGATTTGATCCGGAACAAGCCTCTATCCTTTGTCATTACTCCTGTGGTGAATTCAGGCGTGTGACGAATTTTGAAGGTGATCTCAATCCCTTTGGAATAATCTGCAAACGGATCTTCTGTAATGAACTGAAAATCCTGGAGAACAACCTCATCACTGTATTGTGAAGCCGGATCGTAACCGTTTGAGACAAAAATAACATTCTCCTGTATCTCTTTCTTTACCACAAACCATGGTCCCTGGCTCAGGCCCAGCCCCTTCCGCTGACCAATGGTATGAAACCAGTACCCGTTGTGTGTACCCAGTATTTTGCCGGTTTCCAGTTCTACAATCTTTCCTTTTTTTTCTCCAATATGTTGTTTGATAAACTGGTTATAGTTGATTTTTCCCAAAAAACATATTCCCTGACTATCTTTTCGCAGTGCACTTGGCAGATTTTCTTTTTCGGCAAGTGCCCGTACCTCCTTCTTTAAAAGAGTAGCAACCGGAAACATGGCTTTGGAAAGCTGGTGATAGGTGATGCGACCCAGAAAATAGGTCTGGTCCTTTACCTTGTCGGCGGCAGTCCGGAGCCAGTGTTTTCCATCCCTGAACCCGGTATCGGCATAATGTCCGGTTGCAATCTTATCGAAGTCCTTCCCAAACTTATCATCAAAACTTCCAAATTTAATTAGCCTGTTACACATAACATCCGGGTTGGGGGTGAGCCCTTTTTTAACCGTGCTGATGGTATAGTCGACCACACGGCTCCAGTATTCATTGTGCAGGTTTACGATCTCAAATTTACAACCGTATTTTTTCGCAATAAACGTTGTTATCTCAATATCTTCTTCCGACGGACAATCCATGAATGCCGGTTCATTTTCCATTCCTATCTGTATATAGAAAATTACCGGATCATAGCCCTGTTCTTTAAGCAGGGGAATGATGACTGAGCTATCCACTCCTCCGGAAACGAGCGCTGCGATGTTCATGGTTGTTTGTTTTATCTGGGGACAAAAGTAGTAAAAAGCTACGAGGTATAAGCTACCGGCCGCAAGCTACAAGCTGCAAGCCACAAGTATTTCCAAATTAACAAAAAAACTGTAATACATGATGTGCAGTTCGCTTATCCTAACAACACAACCATCATGACCATGGTAAAAATGGAGGATATAAATGTGGCAAAAACCAGGATAGTAGTCAGCTCAGCATCGCAACCATACCTTTTCGCAAAAACTGCCGATAGTGCCGCTGTGGGCATGGCAGATTCCAGTACAACAATTTGACGCCACAATTCAGGAAAGTCCAAAATATTTGCCTGGTAAGAAGAAAGAAGCGGTTGAATAAACAATTTAATAATACATGCCAGTAGAACGATAGGAATAACTTTTTTCATGTCCTTAAAATGCATCATAACACCTATAGTTAGGGTTACAAGCAATGTATTGGCTGTGCTGACAATTCCCAGGGCCCTGTAAAAAGCAGCCACAATAACATTATCCATGGGTAACTTAATGAAAGAGGCAAGTATTCCCGCTATCAACGAGAAAAAGATAGGTGAACGAAAAAACTTAAGTGCTTCAGCTATTTTCTCTTTTGAACTGGCCTGGTGGGCACCGAATTGAATAGCAATCAAAATACCAAAAGTAAAAATCACAGTTGCTACCCCCAGTTCACTCACAATTGCGGCATCTGATAATGCTTCAGTATTGTGAAAATATATTTCTTTTACCACCGCATAACCCAGAAAGCCTGAACTGGTGAAGGTTGAAGCAAGGATAAGTGCTCCTTTCCGGGGTCTCGAAAGTTTTAACAACGAGCCAACACCCCAGGCCAGCAATGCACACACCAGTTGTGAAACGATCATTACCACGGCCAACAGTAATTTACTCGTATCAAAGTCACTGGTTGATAAAGCATGAAAGATCAGGGCCGGCAAAGTGTATTGTGTGATCATCCGGGCAAACAATCCTCCGTCTTCTTCTTTCAATACGCCTAGTTTCCTGAAGCCCATGCCACACAATATCAGGATAACTATTATGCTGATTGATTGTATCGCTGCCTGATCAAAATTCACTTGGCTATAGTTTTGATTTTACACAAATATACTAACTTTTTTGACTCCCTTATACATAAATCAGGTAGCGACCTTTAATTTAAATGCGCTACAATCTTTCCCCAACCTTTTTGACTAAATAATGGCTAATTGAACATTTTTTGTATTTTTGTATTTTTGTATTTATATATATGACTTTCCCTTGAAACATCAGACAACCTATTATTACTTGTAGGGTCTGTTTAAATGTAAATAATAACATAACAATATCTGATTAAATACATATTATGAGAAAACTACTAATCTTATTGGTGGTGGTTTTAATTTATAAACCTCCGCTAGTAGCCCAAACACCGATTTGGGAAGAAACTTTTCTGGAAACCCCCGCAGGGTGGACTCTTGAAGACAACTGGAGCCTTACTACCGGAAGGCTGGTTTTTGACTGGACTCCGATAATAATAAATTACGACCTGTCGGCAGTTTCACCTGTTATTTCATTGCCGGAAAGCGTTGAAGAATTAATAATATCTCAATATCTGTTAATCTATATGTGGAGTGTTACAACTGAACAGTGTGAGATTTCTATTATAGTTGAAGGAGAAGAAAATGTTGTTTGGACTTATGAATGCATACATGGTGATTGGGGATCGCCTGGTGGGAGTGATATCTCATTCTCACTGTCTGATTATGGCGGGCAAGACATTCAAATTAAATTCAGAACATGGGGCCCCACCACAGATGCATGGTATAATTGGGATGTTTACAACCTGGCAATAATGGCTTACCTTGATAATGATTTGGCTGCTGAGGAAGTATCTGGCCCAAACAATATCGGTATTGGTCAACCGGGAAATTGGGAAGTAAAGGTGAAAAATTTAGGGCTATTGCCCCAATCAGATTTTACCGTTAAACTTTTCAGTTATAAATCAGGTGAAGAAATCGGAAGTGTGAATTCGTCCGAAACGCTGAACCCGGGAGAATCTGCTGATTTTATTTTTAACTGGACATCTGACGAACCTCACAACACATGCCTGTATGGCGTAGTTCTTCTTGAAGGTGATGAATTTGAAAATAATAATTATTCGAAAAGTTATTTTGTAAGGATCGAACCTGATCTTGAATATAACATCCTGGTTTGGGATAATGATAATGGTAATTCAACGGTCTATAATATCGAAACCGGAGAGTATGAAGAGTGTCACATAGGGCTGACAAGTTCACTCGGTAAAGCCGGCATTTCATATAACATGGTGTCGTATCTCCCAAATGACCTGTCGCTTTATGATATTGTTTTAAGCACCATGGGGTGCTACTGTTTAAGCTGAGGCCTTACCCCTCCTGGCTCTGTAAATGCAACAGACCAGGCAAAGCTCATAAATTACCTCGAACAGGGTGGTAATTTATACATTGAAAACGTTAACCTTGGACTAAATCTAACTGGTACAGAATTAATAAACTATTTTGGAATTAATTTTTTAAATGATGGTGGTGAATATGAAGTAAATGAGTTAATCAGTGATGGAAATAACTTTATGGCTGAGGTGAATTATTTGTATGCCGGAGGAAATGACCCTCATTATAGTGTAGATAAATTATCTGCTAATGATGCTGACTTTTTATATTGTTCCGAAACGGAAACCGGCAGGGTGTTTTCCAAAACCGGCGAAAATTATAAAGTTGTCTCTTCTTCTACGATATTGGGAGCTATGAACAATGGAAGTACGTTAAATATTAAACCTTATTATTTAAGTGAGATCATTAACTATTTCCTGGATGTGCTGTATGTCTCAGTTGAAGAACATACCGCACGATCAATCTTGAGCTATAATTACCCAAATCCGTTTAACGATTATACTAATATTGAATTTACAACTTTAGAATCTGGAAAAGTACACGTGAAGGTCTTTGACCTGAAGGGCCAAATGGTGAAAAAATTAATCGATAAACAGCTTTCACCAGGCACCTATTCAACCACATGGAACGGAACCAATGAAAATGGCGATTTAGTTCAAAACGGATTCTATTTTTATACGTTGACCGTTGGTGATGTTACACTATCTGAAAAAATGATTCTGCTCAGATAGAGAGGACGGATCTGGTGTTCCATCTGGTCTTCAAAACCAGAAGCAGACGGATAAAACCGGCTGTGGCAGGTTCGATTCCTGCCCTCTCTGCATATTACATCAAATCTGTCTCTATGAATCAAAGAACTGATGACTATAAAAATCTTCCCGGGGTTGATAACCTTTTAAACACTCCTGAAATTAAAGCCTTGGTTGTGGGACACGGTTCCGGGTTGGTTAAATATGCCATTAACCAGGTTCTTGAATTTCACAGAAAACAAATTACCGCAAAAGGTGTTGCTGCCCCTCCCCTGGCAACAATTATTGAACAAATCAAACTTGTAATAATTAATTTAAAAGAAAAAAACCTGCGTCCGGTAATTAATGCCACCGGGGTTATCATTCATACTAACCTGGGGCGTGCACCTTTCGGTAAAGATACCCTGAAGGATGTTTTACAAATCCTGGCAGGCTATAATAACCTGGAGTTTGATCTTGTTAATGCCACTAGGGGGACCAGGTACTCCCACATCTCTGAATTACTTAAATATTTAACTGGCGCCGAGGCTGTTTTAATTGTAAATAATAACGCTGCAGCCGTTATGCTTTCATTAAGAACGTTTGCAAAAAACAGAGAAGTTGTTGTATCAAGGGGTGAACTTATCGAAATTGGGGGTTCCTTTCGCCTGCCTGAAATTTTAGAAGCATCGGATTGTAAAATGAAAGAGGTTGGGACCACCAATAAAACAAACGAACGTGATTATCAAACTGCCATTAATGAGCACACAGCAATACTGCTGAAAGTCCATAAATCAAATTATGTAATTAAAGGATTTACCCACGAAGTAAAATTATCAGATCTTGTTAAAATCGGCAAAAAAAATGATATCCCGGTAATCTATGATATGGGCTCTGGTTTATTAAAAAAGGCATCTATTGAATTCTTAAATGATGAACCTGATGTAAAACAAACACTGGCAACTGGAGTTGACCTGGTTTGTTTTAGTGGGGATAAACTACTTGGTGGACCGCAGGCAGGAATCATTGCAGGTAAAAAAGAGATGATTGCCCGCTTAAAAAATGAACCAATGCTTCGCGCATTAAGGGTGGGCAAAACAACATTGGCACTGCTTGAATCAGCTTGTTTGAATTATCTGGATGAGAATCAACTTCTTGCAAAAAACCAGGTTTTTCATATGCTCAATAAAACACCAGGGGAGCTTAAGGAAAAAGCAAAGCTACTGCAAAAAGAGCTTAAAAAACATAACATTGAATCATCAGTAGTCACAAGTAAAGGACATTGCGGTGGCGGGGCTTTACCTGAAAAAGAAATCGATACCTGGGCGGTCTTGATTGAAAAAGAAGGTGTGACGGGAAAAAAGAAATCTGAATTCTCAGAAAAAATGATTCATGCCCTGCTGAATCATGACCGCCCTGTGCTGGGGATACTGAAAAAAGGAATGCTCTATTTCGATGTGCTCACAATCACATCCCGGGAAATCACAGAGGTGGCAAATACCATACATGATGTTTATAAAACAACAACCTCGTTATGAAGCACCTGATCATGGGAACCGCCGGCCATGTTGACCATGGCAAAACCGCCTTGATCAAGGCACTTACCGGAATTGACTGCGACACCCACAAACAAGAAAAGGAAAGAGGAATTACCATTAACCTCGGGTTTTCTCATCTGGATCTTCCTTCCGGAACATCGATCGGGATCATTGATGTTCCTGGGCACAAAAATTTGATTAAAACAATGGTTGCCGGTGCTTTTGGAATTGATTTTGTTCTCCTTGTTATCGCAGCCGACAGCGGAATCATGCCACAAACTATTGAGCATCTCAATATCCTTGAAATGCTGGGAGTAAAAAAGGGCGTTATTGCATTAACCAAAATTGATCTTGTTGATGAAGATACCCTGGAACTGGCCAAACTTGAAATTATTGAATACCTGGAAGGTACTTCTCTGGAAAATACTCCGATTGTTAGCGTCTCCGCGGTAACAGGTCAGGGGTTGGGCGAATTAATTGATAATATCATTTCTATTATTCCTGAAATTCCTGAAAAAGAAAAAGGAGGTTTCTTCAGAATGTATATCGACAGAATATTTAACATCACAGGGATTGGTTATGTTGTTACCGGGTCAGTAATGAATGGCGAAGCAGAAACAGGGCAGGAGTTATTCTTGCTCCCCGGAACCAGGAAAAAAACGAAAATAAAAAGTATTGAACGACATGGCGGACAAGTCAAAAAAATCTTTTGTGGCGACAGGGCTGCGATAAATTTATCCGGGCTGAAAATTGATGATTTTAAACGGGGAATGGTCTTGTCTGACATACATATTAACGAAACCCTGATTATCGATGCTCTATTATCTTTATTCGATGTTTCTGCTCAACTGGGGATGTGGTCAACTGTTATTTTTCACTCGGGAACCATTGAATGCATGGCCAGAATTCATCTTCTTGACAAAGAAGATTTAAAACCCAAAAACAAGGCTATTGTACAGATACACCTTGACAAACCCGCCATTCTACAAAAAAAAGATAAATTCATTATTAGAAATACATCAAACGACCTGACTTTGGGAGGAGGGGTCGTTTTTGATACTTCTCCACTTCATCATAAAAGAAGGACTCCCAAACTTATTGAGAACCTGAATGAGATTATCACAGCAACATTATACAGCCTTTCTCTTTTTGAGATGGCAAAAAACGAACTAAAAAAAGAAATGAAACCGTTTTTGTCTGATGACCTGGCAAAAAAAATTAATGCTGATGAAAAAAAGATCATCAGTGAATTAAAGGAAAATAGAGATGCCGGTGTTCAACTATATCATGTTGATGGAAAGCATATTTTTATTTATGACCAAGCTGACAAAGAAAATTATGATAAAATCATAGACTATTTGACACAATGGCATCAAAAAAACCCCTTGCTGGAAAAAGGATTTGATGTTAATGAATTTGCGGGAAAGATGGGATATTCTTCCGATAATACAGGAAAACGTTATTTAAAGGGGTTGTTACAAAGAATGCATGAAGGCAAAGTGGTTGAGCGAGTTGAAAGCACATGGAGGTTAGTAGGCCATTCGGTAAAACCCGACCCTAAAACCCTAAAACAACTTAGTTGGTTAGAAGGGGTGTTGAATAATTACAAAATGCAGAAACCCGTCATGGCTGAAATCGAATCATTGGCCCAATCAAACAAGATAACGAAAGACCGGCTAAAGATGTTATTAACCTTTCTGGCAGAAACCAACCAGGTCTATTTCCATGAAAATGACTTTATTCATTCGTCTGTTGTTGATAAATGCAGAAAAACACTACTTCATGAATTAGAAAACAAAGAGCAGGGTATTAATGAAAAAGAATTCCGCTTGCTCATTAACGGAACAAAAAAAATATGCCAGTTGTTATTGGATATTTATGAAAAAGAAAATATAGTTACTAAAAAATCATTTTTCATTCACATAACTGAGAAAGGAAGAGACTTGCTATGAAAAAAAGAATTTTATTCGCATCAATTACCCTTTTATTAACCCATGCCATTTACGCTCAAACCCCGTTAACCGAGGCGGTTGATTTTTCAAAACCAGATCTTAATGGAAATGTGATCCGTCTTTTTGATATTCTCGACAGCGGGCAATATGTTGTAATTGATTTCTTCTTTGTTAATTGCACACCTTGTCAGGCGGCTTCACCATTAATAAACCAATCATACCTCGATTTTGGATGCAATGAGTATGATGTCTTTTATATGTCAGTTGATGATGGCGACACCACTGAAGAATGCGTAGAATATGACGAAACCTATGGCGTGGAGTTTCCAACCATTAGTGGTATTCAGGGGGGAGGCACGAAAATTGCCCAAAACTATCAAATACAATCATACCCAACGGTTATTTTAATAGCGCCAAATCGTGAAATCATTGAACAGAATATCTGGCCAATTACAAGCGTTGAGGATATCAATGCTCCTGTCCTGGAGGCAGGGTGTAATTTTGCCGAATGTTCAAGCGGGGTTTTGGGGAATGAATTAGCAACCATCAATATATACCCGAACCCTTCAAACGGGCAGTTTCAGATTAAACTTGATCAGGTTGGAAATGTGAACGTCAGGGTTATTAATTTGCTGGGGAATGTGCTGTTAAATGAAGAAATCAGGGTTGACCAGCAATCATTCATTTTTGATTTAAACCTAATGCACCTGCCTGAAGGAATATACCTTGTAGCGATCATACAAGATGGTCAATATATCAGTAAACGGATAACTATTGTTCATTAATGCAAACAGCAGTGGGTTAAACAACTTTCAGGCTTGTAGCTTGCAGCTTGTGGCTTAAAACTGTTTTTACTACTTTCGCAATCTTAATTTTCACAGAAAATCATTAACACATTTCACCATGTTGCGAACAAATACATGCGGCGAGTTGAAGCTGGTAAATAAAAACGAAAAAGTGACCCTCTCCGGGTGGGTCCAGCGGACAAGAGACCTGGGCGGAATGACCTTTATTGATCTGCGTGACAGGTATGGCATTACACAGCTAGTGTTTAATATGGAAACAAATCCCAAATTATGCGAAGCAGCCAGGAAGCTGGGGCGGGAATTTGTAATAAAGGTAACAGGTGAGATCGCTGAACGAATTAATAAAAACCTGAAGCTCGCAACCGGAGAAATAGAGATCGTTGTTAACGACCTGGAGGTACTCAATACCTCCAAAGTACCACCTTTTACAATCGAAGACAATACAGATGGTGGAGAAGAATTACGTATGCAATATCGTTACCTCGATCTCCGGCGAAATGTAAACAGGGATAATCTTAAACTTCGCCACCTGATGGCTATTGAGACCAGAAAATATATGACCTCCCAGGATTTTATCGAGATTGAAACACCTTATCTGATCAAATCAACTCCTGAAGGTGCTCGTGATTTTGTTGTCCCTTCGCGTATGAATGCAGGACAGTTTTATGCCCTTCCGCAATCACCGCAAACATTCAAACAGCTATTAATGGTAGCAGGTTACGATAAGTATTTCCAGATAGTAAAATGTTTCAGGGATGAAGATCTTCGTGCCGACCGCCAGCCGGAGTTTACACAAATTGACTGCGAAATGGCCTTTGTTGAGCAGGATGATGTACTTAATGCCTTTGAAGGGCTGGCAAAACATCTTTTTAAAACCATTAAAGGGCTTAATGTAGATGATTTCCCACGAATTCAGTATGTGGATGCTATGAAATACTACGGAAGCGATAAACCCGATCTGCGGTTTGATATGAAGTTTGTTGAACTAAATGATCCGGCAAAAGGCAAGGGCTTTCAGGTTTTTGACAGTGCTGAGCTCGTTGTTGGCATCAATGCAGAAGGATGTGGTGGTTATTCCAGAAAACAGCTCGACAAATTAACTGATTTTGTCAGAAAGCCGCAAATCGGAGCAAAAGGGCTGGTTTATATTAAGTGCAATAATGACGGCACTTTTAAATCATCGGTAGATAAATTTTTCGGACAGGAAGAATTAAATAGGTTGGCAAAACAATTTAATGCCAAGCCTAACGACCTGATTTTGATTCTGGCAGGTGAAAAAAACAGAACCCGTAAGGCACTTTGTGAATTACGCCTTGAAATGGGTTCACGGCTTGGATTAAGAGACCCCAATGTTTTCAAGCCTTTATGGATTGTGAATTTCCCTTTACTGGAATGGAACGAGGAGACACAGTGTTATCACGCCATGCATCACCCCTTTACATCTCCCAAAAAGGAAGATTTTTCTATGCTCGAAAACACACCGGGTGAAGTAAGGGCTAATGCCTACGATTTGGTAATCAATGGCGTTGAAATAGGTGGTGGTTCAATAAGGATCCACAACAAGCAGTTACAACAGCGTATGTTTAAGTTGCTTGGATTCACTGAAGAAGAGGCCCAATCACAGTTTGGCTTTTTGATGAATGCTTTTGAATACGGTGCGCCACCACACGGTGGTATTGCTTTTGGCTTCGACAGATGGGTGGCCCTGTTTGCCGGAACAGACTCAATCAGGGATGTGATAGCATTCCCAAAAAATAATGCCGGAAGAGACGTTATGATCGATTCACCATCGGCGATTAGCGATGATCAATTAAAGGAGATACATATGAGGCTGGATTTCAATGAATAACGATTATTATTCGTCCAATTCTTCCAGCAATACCTCCACCGCTTTTTCCAGTTGCTGATCTCTGCCCTGAATAACTATTTCATAATCATTTCGAACCTGAAAGTCAGGGAATAGTTCCTGATTTTCCAGGTAATTTCCTTCCAGGTCTTGTACTCCCATCAACGGAATACCAAAAACCACGCTTCTATCCTGTAAGGGCTCCCACCATACAGCCGTCATAGTTCCCGGTACCGGCATTCCTACCAGTTTGCCAATATCAAGCGATTTATAGGCAAAAGGAAATCCATGTGCGTCTGAATAATTACTTTCACTGATAAGAACAATAGAGGGCTTAAACCATTTATTAATTGGTTCTGACCCAACATGTTTGCCTCTTGGAACATAATCGGCGTATCGTTTTCCATTTAGGAGGGTGGCCAGGTCATCATGTAACCAGCCCCCACCATTGAAACGGGTATCAACTATGATGGCTTCTTTATGGTAATTTCTTCCAAAAATATCGGAATATGCCTCTCTAAAGCTGGAACTGCTCATGCTCCTTACATGTATATAACCTATACGACCGCCTGATAAGCGTTCAGTTTCTTCACGCCTTTTCTTCACCCATCTTTTATACAATAATTCTCGTTCTTTTCCGGTACTAATAGGCTTTATTGTTTCCTCCCAACGTTCATTGCTTTCCGGATCATATAATGACAAAAGGATGGGTTTTCCTGTTTTATGATTTAATAACGAATAATAATTTGTTTCGGCCAGGATTTCAATTTCATCAATTTTTTCGATGATAACACCCGATTTGATCTTTGTGCCGGCATTTGTTAACGGTCCCCTTTCCAGAACCTCATCCACCATAAGGCCATTTCCGTAATATTCCCTGGCGATAAAAGCACCTAACCTGGCGGTTTTATCACTGTCGGGCGCTTTTTTATTATATCTTGAACCAGTATGTGAACCGTTCAGCTCTCCCAGTAATTCACTTAACATCTCCGAAAAATCATAGTTATTATTGATGTATGGAAGAAACTTGATATATTCCTGTTTATAATAGTCCCAGTCAACGCCATGAAGTTCAGGATCATAGAATTTTTTCTTGACCTGCCGCCATACATGCTCAAACATGTACGCCCGTTCTTCATATTCATTTAAATAAAATTCTGCTTTATAGGTAACCGGTGTTTTCTTTTTGTCTTTTATGCTAACCTTGAACATCTTTCCATTGGAAAAAACAAAGAGGTTTTTCCCTTCTTTGTCTATCTCCAGATTTCCACCCCAGCCCTCAAGTTTAACAAATAATTTCGTCTCTTTTTTATAAAAATCATGTACCCATAAATCGTACCCCTTTTCAAACCGGCTAAGATAATACAGATTCTCCCCTTTGGGATCAATAACAGCATCCGCCAGCCTTGAAGAGTGGATGGTCAGCCTTACAATCCGGTCTTTTCTGCCTTCCAGATCAATTTTTAATGGCTCTGTTTTTTTCTCCTCTTTTTCTGGTTTTTCCTCTTCTTCCTTATTCTTTCCTCCATCTTTTTCCTTCATCTTTTTCTCTTCCTTCTCCTTTTCCTTCAGTGCTTCGTATTCTTCTTTACTTAATTGAAACCTGTCAAACGCTTCTTTGTCAAAAAACATCCCAAACACATCAGTTTGTGAGCCCCAGCTACCATGACTTCTTAGTCCCATCCTGTCAGAGTACCACATCATCATTTTCCCATTCATCATCCATTTTCCTCTGGAATCAAAGTAACCGCTTTGTGTAAGATTAGTGATTTCCTGTTTTCCATCAGCATCAACAAGGGCCATATCGCCGTGAAAACGTTTATCAATTTCATCAAATTCTACAATAAACCATTTCCCGTCAGGAGACCAACGGTACCATTGATCCCCATCAGCATAACTAAAATTATATTTCCCATCCAGGATCACTCTTTCCTGCTTTGTTTCCAGGTTAATAACTTTTAATGTTGTTCGTTCTTCCAGAAAAGCCACCTCTTTCCCATCGGGAGAATAAGACGGATCAAACGTTTCCTCTCTCTTCTCAACAATTGTTTCTTCCTCCAGTATAGTTGCACCAGCGAAGTGTTTTTCTTCCTCTCTGGCTATTTTTGTTTGATAAATATTCCAGCTCCCATTCCGTTCAGAAGCATAAAGAACGGCCCGGCCATCAGGGCTAAAACTCACCGACCTTTCCTGTTCCGGTGTGTTGGTTATTCGTTTGGTGGTTTCATAATCCACCGAGGTAACAAATACCTCACCCCTTATAACAAATGCCACTTCTTTTCCATCTGACGACACACTCATCTCTGTTGCCCCATTAGTCAGTTGTTTGAATTTCACTTCTGTATCATGATCGTTGATCCTAATTATTACCGGGATTTTTACCGGGTCACTCCCCTCTTCCTTGGTATAGATCTCTCCATGAAACCCAAAACAGAGTGTACCATTATCCGATATACTCAGAAACCTAACAGGATTGTTTTCAAAAAATGTTAATTGTGTGATTTGCTCAGGACTGTTCAGAGATAATTTACACACATTAAAATCACCAAACTGTTCACTTAAAAAATAGATGTCTGTTTCATTATTTGCAAAAACCGGATTACGGTCTTCTCCCCGAAAAGAAGTTATTTTTGTATGATCTTTACTATTCATATCATAGATCCAAACATCTCTGGCAACAGAAGAAACATGGTGCTTCCTCCAAATATTTTCATACCCCTTTCGATCGTGATAAAGGATTTTATCTCCTTTTTTATTCAAAACGGGTTGAAGGGCAGGTGTAGAAAGAAGCAGTTTTTCCCGACCCCCCTTAATTGAGACTTTGTATAGTTCCGGTAATACCCCTGATGGAAACTGAACATTTTCCGGAACATCCTCTATCGTTGCAGTAAATAACACCTCTTTCCCGTCGGGTGTGAAACAGGCTGGAAATTCAGCTGTTGAATGGAAGGTAAGCCTGTTGGCTTTGCCTCCTGTTGCGGCAATATAAAAAACATCAAAATTCCCATACCTGTTCGAAGCAAAAGCAATGTGTTTGCTATCGGGCGACCATACCGGCTTATAATCATGGGCCTCATGAATAGTTAATATTTTTGCCTCACCCCCCCGAACAGGAACGGTATAAAGGTCGCCCTTATAAGAAAAAGCAATTGTTTCGCCATCAGGCGAAATAACCGGGTAACGTATCCAAAGGGTAGGCCCTTGTGATAATACTTCAAGCGCCAGGAAAAGGGTAATTATGGAAAAAATTGTTTTCATATGTAGTAAGGATAAAAAGATGAATGATTAAAGTAAAAAGACAAAAGTATTGTATTTTAATGATTGCCTTATTTTTAAAAAAACAAGCCCTGGCTTTCTTTTGAACCCATATGGCTCAGGTGTTAACCTATTTGATTTCATGGCTTAATAATTGTAAATGCGAATCAAGGGTTAAGGTTTCATTAAACCACGAAGTATCACAAAGTACTACACGAAGTATCACAAAGAAGAAATTTATTGTAAAACATTTAAAAAATGGTAATTCTTTACTCCTTAGAGTAACTTTGTGATATCCTTTGAGTATCCTTTGTGGTAAAAAAAGAACTTATTTTAACCCTTGATTCACTTTGTTAATCCGATTTTTACAAAAATGTACCTCTTTTTTTTAATGTTTTTTACTAAATTTTAAATTACAACGAAGAAAGCCCGGCTACCTGTTTCTGCTGTAAATTTATGTAATTTTGTAAAAACTATTTTCAATGGAAGCTCGTGATATTGAGATCATGTCGCCGGTTGGCTCTTTCGGGTCACTAACAGCTGCTATCCAGGGAGGCGCTGATTCTGTTTATTTTGGCATTGAGAACCTGAATATGCGGTCAAGATCTTCAAAAAATTTCACGATCGATGATTTAAAAATCATTTCTGGTATTTGCAAAAAAAACAACCTTCGTTCTTATATCACCCTGAATACTGTAATTTACGACAACGAACTTCCCCTGATGCGTCAAATTGTTGATGCTGCTAAAGATAATAAGATCACTGCTATTATTGCTGCCGACCCATCGGTGTTCCATTATGCAAATCAACAGGGGGTGGAGGTTCACATGTCAACCCAAACTAATATTACCAATATTGAAGCAGTGAAGTATTACTCCCGGTTTGCAGAGGTAATGGTAACGGCACGTGAGCTTAATCTTGAACAGGTGTCGGCTATTACTGCTGCGATCGCAGACCAAAACATCACAGGACCATCAGGAAAGCATATTCAAATTGAGATATTTGCTCATGGTGCTCTTTGCATGGCTGTATCGGGTAAATGTTACCTTAGCCTCGACAACCACAACTCCCCGGCAAACAGGGGGGCTTGCTATCAGGATTGCCGAAGGCCTTACACTGTTTTTGATAAAGAAGGAGAGATTGAGCTGGAGGTCGATAATGAATACATCATGTCCCCGAAAGACCTTAAAACCATCCATTTTCTGGATAAGATCATCAAGGCAGGGGTCGGCATTTTAAAAATTGAAGGAAGGGGCAGGTCTCCGGAATACGTTAAAACAGTAACCCAATGTTACCGTGAAGCCGTGGATGCATTGTTTGAAGGCAATTATACGCCCGATAACATCAAAAGATGGACGGAAAAATTAAAAACAGTTTATAACCGCGGGTTCTGGGATGGTTATTATCTTGGACGAAAATTGGGTGAATGGAGTGAACAATATGGGTCACAGGCCACCACAAAAAAAATGTATGTCGGTAAAATCACCAATTATTTTACAAAAATAAAAGTTGCCGAGATTAAAATAGAAACAAACAACCTGCGTGTCGGTGATGAAATTCGTATAATTGGCCCAACCACAGGGGTGTATGAAAACAGGATAAAAGAGATTCGGGTAGATCTGAAAAATGTGTTAGAAACAGTTAAGGGGGAGGTTTGTTCTATACCAGTTGATGACTTTTTAAGAAGGTCGGATAAGGTGTATAAAGTGATAACGACAGCTTAAATATCGACTTTTTTCGAAAAATATATAATTTAAAAAATTATAGCAACTGCCTGTTTTAAAGGCTCTTGCATAAGTGCTTTCTAAAAAAGATCAATTTTCTTACGTTTTTTTTCCAAAAACAGTATTACCTTTTTCATTTTTCATGATTAACTTATAGATTGGGTGAATTACAAAATTCATTTTGTAACAATCAGTTTTATAATTTTAAGATTTTGGGTTACTAAAAGAGCAGGGAGGGGTTCCTGCTCTTTTTATTTCTATTTTTTTACAAAATTTTATACCATTTAATAGTTACCTTTTTGTTTTTTTTGGATTAACACATAGATAGGTATTTATCTTCTTACCTTTCTTTCGCAATCTTAAAATCAGGAAAAGGGAGTGATGGGTTCACTCTCTTTTTCGTTTTTTGCTCCTTATTTTTTTGATATCAACAACATTATTAACCGTAACCTGTTAATATCTTTTTCGTTAACATTGTGGATTCATATCCGAAGACTATTAATTTAGCGGTTGATTTTTGGGTAAACAGCAGATTGGGTTAACTGGTTTTTTTCTGCGGTTTCATAATTTTAAGATTGCGAAAGAGAGTGATGGGTTCACTCTCTTTTTTTTGCTCCACGGGCGTGGAGTAAAAAAAATTGTCGGTTGTCAATTGTCGATATTCGATATTAGATTTAAAAA
>JAGLWB010000078.1 GCA_023133655.1 Bacteroidales bacterium | reverse complement strand
GGTACAGCCACACCTTATTGGGATGATTATTCCTTTGACCCACCAAACAGGCTTTATGCAAGTCTTGCAGGTGATTTAACAGATCAGGATTACGTTGGTGCTCCGAGTACATTGCCTCCGGGCTGGAGCTATACAATTACTGGTTCATCACATATCATATCCATTCCTCTTTCATGCAACCCGAATATTGATGGCATACCACTTACGCCTGGCGATCATATTGGTGTTTTCTTTGATGATGGAGGAACAATGGTTTGCGGAGGAGCTGTGAAGTGGACTGGAGTTTCATCTGTTGCACTAATTGCATATGGTGATGACTTAACAACACCGGAAAAGGATGGTTTTGCACTTGAAGAACCATTTAACTGGAAAGTTTACTCCTGGACCGCTGGCGAGGATTATGATGCCATAGCAACATACGACCCGGCATTACCTCAGCATGATGGAATATTTGTTCCCGATGGTTTATCTGCTTTACTGGCTCTTGATGCCACAGGCAACACCTTTACAGTTTCAGGAACTGTAACACTGGATGGACTACCTCTTGAAGGGGTGACTGTTGCATTTAGTTATGCCGGTGGTTTTACAGAAACCGATGCCTCAGGATTTTATTCAAAAACATTATTGACAAACTGGGAAGGAATTGCTACGCCTGCTAAAACAGGTCATAACTTCACACCGGAAAACAGGTCGTATGCACCACTGTCTGCTAACTGGACAGACCAGGATTATACGGCAGCCTTAAACACGTATATAATCTCAGGTATGGCCACCGAAGCAGGAACAGGCGATCCAATTTATAATGTAACGATTTTCCTCGATAACGGAGGCGGTACTACACATACATTAAGTACTGGATATTACTCCATTGGCGTACTTTATGGATGGACCGGAACAGCTTATCCGTCAAAGGATAATTATAACTTTGATCCTATTAATCGGTCATATATCAGTGTTTCTACTGATCTGCCTGATCAGGATTATGTGGGTGAAGAGCAAGTTTGGCCTCCTGGCTGGGAGTTTGAAATTACTTCAACTTCACATATTATCTCTGTTCCACTTGAATCATTACCGAATATCAATGGTGTTCCATTACTGGCAGATGATTTTATTGGTGTTTTCTTTTATGATTCTCTCGGCGTTGCTCATTGTGGTGGTGCGGCTGTCTGGACGGGCATTAATCCTATCGCAGTTACAGCATACGGAGATGATAGTTATTCAGATGAAAAAGATGGTTTCTACGTTGGTGAAGACTTTGAATGGAGAGTCTACTCATCTTATGTTGGAGAGGAATACAATGCAGTTGTTACTTACGATCCTGCCTTACCGCAGAGTAATGGAAAATTTTATATAAATGGATTATCTGCATTACTCAGCCTGAATGCCACCAGTACAACTATGTTTACTATATCCGGAACAATCCTGGACAGCGAGACTTCACTGGGTGTTGAAGGTGTGGATGTTACATTCAGCAATGGTGGTGGTGTTGCAACAACTGATGCAACAGGCTTATATAGC
Organism: Bacteroidales bacterium; assembly: GCA_023133655.1. Classification (GTDB taxonomy): domain Bacteria; phylum Bacteroidota; class Bacteroidia; order Bacteroidales; family JAGONC01; genus JAGLWB01. The sequence goes on along the minus strand of JAGLWB010000078.1, from coordinate 571 downwards.
TTAGATGTGTTGTTTGGCTGGAGCGGAACAGCAGAACCATATAAAGTAAGGTACCAGTTTGTACCTGAATATTACGATTACTTCCAGGTTATGGAAGATCATGTAGATGATTATACAGCTATTTGGGAACTTATCCCACCAGGTTGGGAAGTTACACAAACCGGAACATCTCATATCATCTCTGTACCTCTGGGAGCACTTCCAAGAATTGATGGTGTACCTCTGGAAGCCGGTGATTTCGTAGGCGTCTTTTTCTATGATCCTGTATCCGGAACTGAAATATGTGGTGGATATGCAGAGTGGGATGCTGTTAATCCCGTAGCTGTTGTAGCTTACGGTGATGATTTAACTACTACTGAAAAAGATGGCTTTGACTTTGGCGAGTACTTCAGGTGGAAAGTCTTTTCATGGGTAGAATATGCTGAACATGAAGCTATTGCCGTGTATGATCCTACAATGCCTCAGTACGATGGTACGTTCTTCTTTGATGGTTTATCAGCGTTGCTCGACCTTTATGCTGATCCTTTGATGGTTGTTGCTTCCGCAACACCCGACATTATTTGCTATGATG
>JAGLWB010000077.1 GCA_023133655.1 Bacteroidales bacterium | reverse complement strand
AGCCAAAGATACTTAATATTAAAACTTACCTGAAAAAATTTCATGATAAGCAGTAAGGATTTAGGGAAATACCGGTCTTTCCCAGGGGTATGTATAAACATAAAGTATAGAGACCAATACAACCTGAATAAACGCCTGGGGATTTCTCCGGAAATAGTATTGGTTTGGTAGTATTTCATCAAGCACTTGTAATACCTGGCCTCGTTTGGGGATAAATCATACCTGTCCAATTTATTAATAAGATCATCAGGCAAAGGAGCATCAAATGCTTGTTTCAAATAAATAAGCATTTCCTTAACGAAAGGTTTCAGGCGATACTGATGAACAAGGGCCACAAAACGATTCCAGTTAATTTCAGCATTAGCTTTGTTAAGAACTGTCATTGCATCGGCAACCCAGCGAATATTGACCGCCCCTCTCCAACTCAATGCATGCTCGCATATATGCAGCAACATCTCTTCCGGATTTAAAGCCAACGAATTAATGTTGTTCAATTGCACTGGCATCACATTTCTCCAGGCAGACTTGTCATCGTCTGTAATGATAGTTCTTTTTAGGTGTCTCCAGTGCAAATCGATTATTATTCCCTTATCATTGCGTAATGATGTACCATGCACAAGACGAAGAAAAAAATCATCAATGGGATGTTTCGTTTCAATGCTGAAATTTAATTTTTCAAGTAACGCAATGGCAGCCTTTACCTTATCATAAGGCACAAGCAAATCAATATCTTCCATACCCCGAACCCCATTATCTTCATAATACAATAATGATAACGCAATTCCTTTTAGTAATAATGTTTCTATTCCCTGATCATGGAATTTCGGCAACAGGTGACTAAGGTGGTAAAAAAACGTCTCGTTCTTATACCATGTTTTTTTGTAAACACCCTCGAGCCGGTCGGTTAAGGAGTCTTCAAATCCAATCTCTTTTAAATTTTTATAGACCAACGATAGCAACCTGTGCGAATACATGTCGATATTGTCAATATCTACATTTGCTTCCCATTCCCTCCATGAATTCAGTGCCTGGTCGCCTTTCAGCAATGCACTTTTCAACAGTAATTCCTGATAGTATGAGGGTCTCCAGTTTTCAGCACTACTTGAAGCTTTCATTTTATTTGTCGATAAGCTTTCCTAACCCGATTAACTCAGGCTAACTCAAATGTGTTATTTTTTTGCTTTTTGCCTTTTTCGATCCAATAAAGCCTTAAGGATCTGTAAACGTTCACCACTGTATTGATGATTTAAACGATCGGTATTGGTTTTATGAAGACGGCGGCGAACGAGCACTTCAGAGATCATTCCTTCTTTCAGTCCGGTTTCCCTTGCACGAATAAACCAGTTTAAATCCTGTCCGACCTTCCACTGGGTTTCATACATGCCTACACGAAAAAATGCTTCCCTCTTTACAACAATGGTACTGGCTGAGAAACCGGGAACCGGATCAGGAGGGCAATAAATAGTATTCCTGATACTTTGAGGCAGTTCGGGGCTATAAAATGATTCCATATATGTTCCGGTAATATCAAGCTCAGGATCGTTTAAGAAAGCCTTCTTCTGAAGTGCCAGTTTTTCCTTTTCCCAAACATCGTCAGCATCCAGATGGGCGAAAAAAATTCCCCGGGCTAACTCAATTCCCTGGTTTCTGGCTTTTCCTATTCCTTGTTTATCCTGAAAAACATACCTGATATGGGAGCTGTATTTTTGAATGATTTCATTTGTTTCATCCGTTGAACTATCTACAACAATAATCTCATAAGCCGGAACAGACTGTTCCAACACACTCTCTAATGTTTCAGCTATATATTCGCGACAATTATATACTGGTATAATTACACTGACCTGAAATCTGTTTTCTGTCATCCTGTTTTTTTTTATCCCTTTCTAAATCTTTTACGATCAAGAGAAGCCTTAAAGATTTTTAAAAGATCTTTCCGGTCATCATGTGCTTTGTACGAAAGGTTTAAATCGTGAAGGCGTCTGTAAACAAGTGTCTCGTGCATAAGTTTGATAGTCATTCCTTTATCCTTTGCCCGGGCAAACCAATCAATATCTTCTCCGGTTTCCAGGTTTGTATTAAATTTTCCGACCTTCATAAAATCATCTACCCGGATTAACAGTGTACACAAACTAGGCATATCTTTAAATTTCCTTCCAACAAAATACTCTTTATTCAACCAACCCGGGAGCTCAACATTTGGTTCAAAAAAATTTTCAAACCGGCAAACCAGTCCTTCAAAACTATTATTCTGCCAGATATTACTTATTTGCCTTTTTATTTTGTCTTTATGCCACAGATCATCAGCATCTACAAAAGATAAATACTTCCCATGTGCTTTTGAAAGGCCGCAATTCCGGGCTGCGGCCACACCCTGATGAGTCTGCTTAAAATAACTAATTCCATCGTATGACCGGGCAATTTGAGCAGTTCTGTCATTTGACCCATCATCAACAACAATTATTTCAATTGGTTTATAACTTTGATCCAAAACCGATTCTATGGTCTCTGCTAAAAACCGTTCCCCGTTAAAAACAGGGATAATAACACTTACTAAATCTGATTGTGCTGCCATGTGCTACAAGCCTTTAATAAATTCTTTAATAACTCCTGTTACGGATAAAATATCGGTACCCATCTCCAACCAGTAACAGG
>JAGLWB010000076.1 GCA_023133655.1 Bacteroidales bacterium | reverse complement strand
GTCCCTGTGGTTGGTAAAAAAAGCTAAAATAGATTGAATCAGCCTCTGTTAAAAGCCGGGCAACCGGATCGAAAATGGAATCGAGACGAATAGGTTTCGATGTAAGAAAATCAGCCTGAAAAACCTGAGGACCGGGTACGGCATGATCGTACATTTCGCCAAACTCATTGATCGCGTCAAGTGTTGCTACCCCACGTGAAGGGGGATAGATAGGATAACTCGAATTTACAAAGGCATAGTTATCTACCCAACGGGAAGACGATGGAAAAAGGTTATCCCCTGAAAAGTCATCAAAAAATGGAAGTACGATCGGTGTGCCTCTTTTTTCTTCATGAACAGATTTATAGTGAGAAGCAGGGGGATTTAGAAGCTCTGATTTGATAACAGGATTAACCTGTAGCTCACTAATAATTTCCTGTGCCGAAGCCACCAGGACAATCAATATACTTAATATGCCAATAATAAAAAGTCTCATAGAAATTTTATTCCATCTCAATTATTTCGCCTGAAATAGTATCAGTCAAGCTTTCATCAGTTTTATATACCTCCAATAACGCATCAAAATCAAAATCTTCATCCGACCTGAACCAGACATCTATGCTGGCACCAGGAGTGAGATAAGTAAATGTAGTACAGGATGGCATTTGCCTGTAAACCCTGGAATGGCCGGGCTTCCTTTCATCATAAAATCTTTGTTTCCCAATATTCAAAGAAGATTTGTTAATTTTCAATATTGCATCAGCTTGTTTCAAGCCTATAAGAAAAGGAACAGGTATTTTCGATTTTCCTTTTCCAATGACCAGATCAATTGATGAGCCTTTTACGATTGTTGAATTGGGAGCAATGGTATCATCATTGTAATATTGCTCAAGAACTGCATTTTGAAACTTGCTTTGAACTGCTTTAATCTTTCCTATTTTTAATCCCCTCGTTCTCAATAGTGACACTGCTCTGCGTACCGATAAATCCCGTAAGTCAGGCATATTTACATATTCAGGTGATAATGCAATAATTGTTAAATATATTTTTCTACCTTTCTTTACTTTGCTAAATGCCAAAGGATCTTGCATGAAAACACTACCGCTTCGTAAGGAAGCATCATAAACAGAATCAATAATTAGAAATTCGAGGTATTGGCTGTTTTCAAGCTCCGCAATTTCTTCAATTAGCATTTCGGAATAGTCAGGCAATGGTATAGTTTTTCCATGTAATGTGATCACATTCAGAACCTTGAATGCTGTAAAAAAGATAAAAGCGGTGATCAACAATGCGATACCCAGGTTTTTTAAAAATACCTTACTGTATAGAAACTGCAAAATCCTCATTATCAAAATATTCACCCCGTCAAGAGAACATAAAATGTCCAATCAGGCAAATTTTTCCAATATAACTTTAAAAACTGGCGATTATTGTATTTATTTGGGCAAAGATACGAAATTCGTAAAAGGAGTTTATTTATCTTTATCTTTACTCCAAAATTGAATAATTATTATGCGAAAAAATATTGCTTTGGTAACCGGAGGCTATTCTGGTGAATTGGAAATATCTTTGAAAAGTGCAAATGAGGTCGCCAAAAATCTTGATAAGGATAAATATAATGTGTTTATCATTCATATCGGCCAGGAAGATTGGACATTTCAAGGAGAAGAGGGAAACAAAGTAGTGGTTGATAAGAATGATTTTACTGTTTTTTATGAAGGTAAGCACATCACTTTTGATTGTGCATTTATTGCATTACATGGTACCCCGGGAGAGGATGGCAGATTACAGGGGTATTTCGATCTGATTGGATTACCATACACATCATGTGGAATGACAACTTCGGCCATCACATTCAATAAATTCTTTTCGAATAAAATTGCACGGTCGTTAGGCGTAAAAACGACCGACTCGGTTTTTATGACAGGTGATAACCTTTTGGGTAAAGATGAAATCATTCAAAAGATCGGTTTACCTTGTTTTGTTAAACCGAATAACGGCGGGTCAAGTGTTGGTATCTCCAGGGTCGACCGGCAGGAGGAATTGCTGGATGCCATGAGGAAAGCATTGAAGGAAGACAATGAAATTGTTATTGAAAGTTACATCGATGGTTTTGAGTTGACATGTGGGATGCTTAAACATCAAGGTGAATTTATCATTTTTCCACTTACGGAGATAATTAGTGAAAAAAGTTTTTTTGATTATGAAGCAAAATATACGGAGAGTTTACGCAGTGAGATTACCCCTGCCAGGGTGAGTAACGATCTGGAAGAGAGGTGTAAAAACACTTCTGCTTTCCTTTATGATGAGATGAACTGCAAAGGGCTTGTTAGGTTTGATTATATTGTGGACAATGATGAATTGTATTTTCTCGAAGTCAATACCATTCCCGGGATGACTGCTGAAAGTATTGTGCCAAAACAGGCTCAGGAGATGGGGATTTCTTTAAAGGAGTTGTATTCGATGGTGATTGATGAAGCTATCTCTTAAGATACCCGATCATCTTTCGTATAGCATGAAACCGGTGGCTGATTTTATTCTTTTGCTCAAGAGGCATCTCTGCCAGTGTTTGTGTATAGCCCTCAGGAAGGAAAACCGGATCATAGCCAAACCCTTTCTTTCCGCGTTTCTCCTTTATGATCACTCCATTTACGATACCTTCAAATATTTTTTCGTCCCCGTTAACAATAAGTGAAATAACCGTTCTGAATCTGGCCTTTTTATTGGTGGAAGTTCTAAGCTGATCAAGTACTTTATTCATGTTTTTATCAGCATCCTTTTCTTCTCCGGCATACCTGGCCGAATAAACGCCCGGCTTGCCATCAAGGGCTTGAACTTCCAGCCCTGTATCATCCGCAAAACAATCAACCCCATATTTATTGTAGATATAATTTGCTTTCTGTGAAGCATTGCCTTCAAGAGTCGATGATGTTTCAGCTATTTCTTCGGTACAACCAATATCGCCCAGGCTAATAAGCTTAATGGAATAGAGGTTTTCATCCTCAATAATATCCTTAACCTCTTCCAGCTTATGCGGATTGTTCGTAACAAAAACCAGACGATTCATATCTGAATGTTAAGAAAGAAAGGGTTAATTAATAGAGATCAGCTCAACCTCAAAAATCAAGGTTGAACCTGGTGGTATCGGGCCAATATCTCTATCGCCGTATCCAAGTTCAGGTGGTATATAGAGGATAGATTTTCCTCCGGTTTTCATTAATTGCAGTCCCTCAGTCCACCCCGGAATAACGCCATTAAGAGGGAAAGAGATAGATTCTCCTCTGTCATAAGAAGAGTCAAATACGGTTCCATCTAATAACATACCTTTGTAGTGGACGGTTACTTTATCTGTTGCTTGAGGTGATTCTCCGCTTCCCTCAGCCAGGACTTTATACTGTAAGCCACTTGGAAGTTCAACAACGGCTTCCATCTCTTTGTTTTTGGCCAGAAACGCTGACCCGTCTGCCTTGTTTTCGGTTATTAATGCTGCATTGTTCATTTCTTCTTTTTTTAGTAACTGATTTTCAAATATTTGCATGATCGAATCATTTTCTTCCTGCGTAAATAGACCTTCTTCATCTAAAAAGGATTTTGTTAAAGCTTCTTGTAAAGGTTCTATCCTCAGATCCTGGTGAATTATTTTCAGGTTCTGGCCCAGGTCCCAGCCAATGATGTAACTGACTGTATCCATAAATGTTGCTAATTGAACCTGCTTTTGAATAACTGGTTCTTCAATAACCTGCTCTTTTTTTTTCTTTTTATTCTTTTTCTGAGCAAAACTAACATTCGAAAAACTTGCCATTAAGAAGGCGGTCAGGATAATAAAAATGATTCGTTTCATAAATTATTTGTAATTATTTAGCAGCCCCAAAGTT
>JAGLWB010000075.1 GCA_023133655.1 Bacteroidales bacterium | reverse complement strand
GAGCGAATTTTAGGTATTTGCGATGTTGAGTTTAATTTTGTTTCTTTTGAAGAAGTCACCCCATTCTTTAAAAAGATAATCAACCTGTTTAAACAAATGAATTACTCGGAGTTTGAGTCTGATGAATTCAGAAATTTTGATAATGAAATAGATACGTTAATACTTGAAAGAAAAGGTTAATGGAAACAACAGCTTTTCAAAAAATTTATACAAAAATATCGAGAGTAACCAAAGCTACCTGTTCGCTTCATGCTATAGGAGTGGGTTATGAGGAAATGGCTGTTGTAAACGGCCGTAGAGCTCAGGTTGTGAAGATCGTTGGTGATGAAGTTACTTTGCAGATCTTTTCCGGGACAGAAGGTGTCCCGACAAACGCCGAGGTAATTTTTCTTGGAAAACCTCCAACATTAAAAGTGGGAGAGGAGCTCTCAGGAAGGTTTTTTAATTCCTATGGTGACCCAATAGATGGAGGCCCTTCTGTTGATGGAGAGGAAAGAGAAATCGGTGGCCCATCGGTGAACCCGGTTAAAAGAGAACAACCTTCCAAACTCATTGCTACGGGTATTGCCGGCATTGATATGAATAACACCATTGTTACCGGCCAGAAGATCCCTTTTTTCGCCGATCCCGACCAGCCGTTTAATCAGGTGATGGCTATGGTGGCGCTTCGCGCTGAAGTGGATAAAATAATATTAGGCGGTATGGGGCTGACTAATGATGATTACCTGTTTTTTAAAAATATTTTTGATAGTGCAGGAGCCCTCGATCGTATCATCAGCTTTGTCAACACAACAGAAGATCCTCCTGTTGAAAGATTGCTTGTGCCTGACATGGCTTTGACCGCAGCAGAATATTTTGCGGCCGACAAAAATGAAAAGGTGTTGGTGTTATTGACTGATATGACACTTTATGCAGATGCCCTGAGTATCGTGTCGAACCGGATGGACCAGATTCCATCAAAGGATAGTATGCCCGGGTCTTTGTATAGCGACCTGGCTAAGATTTATGAAAAAGCAGTGCAATTTCCCACAGGCGGATCTATAACAATTATTGCCGTAACAACTCTTTCAGGTGGTGATATTACGCATGCTATTCCTGATAATACCGGGTACATTACTGAAGGACAACTGTTCCTTAGAAGAGATACCGACATCGGAAAAGTTATTATTGATCCATTCAGGAGCTTGTCGAGGCTAAAACAACTTGTTATCGGAAAGCAAACCAGAACCGATCACCCACAGGTAATGAACGCGGCCATCCGGTTATATGCTGATGCCGCTAATGCAAAAACAAAACTTGAAAACGGGTTTGATCTTACTGATTATGACGAAAGGTCTTTGAAATTTGCAAAAGATTACTCTGATCAATTGCTCGCTATCGATGTTAACCTTGATATTGATAAAATGCTCGATACTACGTGGGAGCTTTTTAAAGATAACTTCAAACCGGAAGAGGTAGGCATTAAGAAAATATTTATGGATAAACATTGGAATAGTTAACTGTTCAAAATATCTATAAGTGGCAATAAAATTTCAATATAATAAGACATCGCTGCATGAGTTGAATAAGCAACTCAAGGTAAGGGTGAAAGCATTGCCTACTATTAAAAATAAAGAATCTGCTCTGCGCCTTGAGGTGAAAAAGGCAAAAAGCCTTGCCAAAAACCTGGAGAAGAAACTTCAGCAACAGATTAAAGGATATGAAAATATTGTTGACTTGTGGGGAGAGTTTGACCCTTCACTTATTCAAATAAAAGATGTAAACCTTTCAGTGAAAAAGATTGCAGGCGTTAGAACACCGGTATTGGAAGGCGTTGATTTTTCAATAAATAAATTCAGCCTTTTCAAAAATCCATCCTGGTTTCTTGATGGAATTACTATCCTGAAAAACCTTGCTGAAATTGCTATTGAAAGAGAGGTTTATCTGAAGAAAATGAACTTGCTCGACTATGCCAGAAAAAAGACAACACAAAAAGTAAACCTTTATGAGAAAGTTCAGATCCCGGGTTATGAAGAAGCGATTAGAAAAATAAAACGGTTTATGGAAGATGAAGAAAACCTGTCTAAATCGTCCCAGAAAATAATCAAGAACCGTCAGGAACTAAAGGAGGTGACAGCATGATCGTTCCAATGGTTAAATATTCTTTCCTTATCTATCACCAGGAGTATGATGAGTTTCTGTCTGATCTTCAAAATCTTGGCGTGGTTGATATTATTGAGCGTGATGTTGAGCTGGATGATGAAACGCAGGATAAAATATACCTTATTAAGGAATATACAAATAGAGTTAATTACCTGAAGAAAAGAATGATCGAGCCTCAAGAGCCTTCCGGAACTGAATGGAATGGTTCGGATTTGCTTCATGAGATTGATGAACTGGATCAGGAGAAAGAACAAATACTCTTGCAGCAAAATACGCTCAGAAAAGAATTTATCAATGCAAAGCCATGGGGCGATTATTCCTTTGAATCCATTGAAAATTTAAAAGAAGTCGGCCTTACTGTTCATTTCTTCACCTGTTCCGAGAAAAGATTTAATCCTGCATGGCACGAAACCTATAGTATTGGTGTTATTAGCACTTTCCAGTCAACCCTTTACTTTGTTGTTTTTAAGAAGAATGATGAGGTTATTGATATTGAGGCGGATGAGATAAAAATGCCTGCCCGCCCCTTGTCACATGTTGTCGAAGAACAAAATGCAAAGGAGAAAAGGCTGAAAGAAATCAATGAAACGCTTGACGATTTTGCCGGGAAACAGATTGCCGTTTTAGAAAATGACCTTGAGAATCTTGAAGTTGAGACAGATTTCCGAAAAGCTATTCTGAATACGAAAAATGAAGCTTCCAATACATTAAAGATCCTTGAGGGGTGGGTGCCAAAGACACACGAGAAGGAGTTGAAGGATCATATCGAGACTAAAGGCCATGTGCACCTGAAAGCAGATCCGGACAATATCGAAAAACCCCCGATTTTGTTGAAGAACAATAAGTTTACTAAGCTTTTTGAGCCAATTGGTAACCTGTTTTCTTTACCTGATTATGGAGAGTTTGACCTCACGCCAATTTTTGCACCTTTCTTTATGATGTTTTTTGGCTTTTGTCTGGGTGATGCTGGTTATGGTATTTTATTTGTCATTCTGGGAACTGTATTGAAATTTAAGCTCGATAAGAAAGCCAGGCCGGTGTTAACATTGCTTCAATGGCTTGGTACCGGCACCATTATTTTTGGGATTTTGACAGGAACATTCTTCGGGATTAATTTACTGGAGGTGGAGACCCTTGGCAATTTTAGAAATATCATGCTGAATAACGACCAGACATTTGCGTTGGCAATTATTCTAGGATTAATTCAAATTTTGGTTGGAACAGTGATCAGAGCTGCAAATCAGATAAAACAAAATGGATTTGCCTATGGATTGCCACCTATTGGTTGGATTCTCTTAATTCTTGGTTTGCTTGATAAGTACATGCTTGAAATGACCGGAATAGTTGGGGTGATTATGATATTTGCCGGGCTTTTCTTTATTGTGTTTTTTAGCGATCCCAAGGCATCAATTTTTGGAAGAATTGCGAAAGGATTATGGGATTTATATGGTATCACTGGAATTTTTGGTGATGTTTTGTCCTATATCCGCCTGTTCGCCCTGGGTGTTTCCAGTGCTATTCTGGGATTTGTGATAAATGATATTGCTATGCAGATCAAAGCTTCCGGACCAATAATAGGTCCGGTGTTTTTTGTAGTGTTTTTGTTACTGGGTCATGGATTAAACATAGCCATAGCCTCATTGGGTTCATTTGTTCACCCGATGCGTTTGACTTTTGTTGAATTTTATAAAAACGCCGGATTTTCAGGCGGCGGACGAAAATATAAGCCATTTACTAATAAACGATAAATAAAAAGGAGAAAATTATGTCAACAGCAGTAATTTTAGCATACGTAGGTTTAGGTTTAATGCTAGGCCTTGCAGGAGTTGGAAGTGCCATGGGTGTTTCAATTGGCGCCAATGCCACCATCGGATCATTGAAAAAAAATGATTCGGCTTTTGGTAGTTACATGTTATTATCAGCATTACCTGGTACACAGGGGTTATACGGCTTTGCAGGGTTTTTTATCATCAATAGCTCAGGGGTGATGAGTCCCGAAATGTCTGTTTTTCAGGGCGTTGCCGTTTTGGCTGCCGGATTTGCACTTGGCCTGGTTGGATTGATTTCAGCTATTAAGCAGGGTGGGATCTCAGCAAATGGAATTGCTGCAATAGGTTCCGGCTATGATGTCTTTGGTAAGACAATGGTGCTGGCTGTATTTCCAGAATTATATGCTATTGTAGCCTTTGCCGCAGCTTTCCTGATAAACGCCAGTATTGCCTAATTTATTAGGTTTCGGGTCCCGAAAAACTGCAAATCGTGTGCCTGTCAGGTATTACACCTGACAGATAACAATTTTGTGCCTGTCAGGTGTTACACCTGACAGATTCTGCTGCCTGTCAGGTGTTCCACAACAGTGCGGAAAACAGGTGAGGAAGTCTGCAGTACTTTGTAATTTTTTATTTGTTATTGGTTATTTCTGATTTAAATTTTTAATTTCATGCTTGTCAGGTGTTCCATCAACTATGCCTGTCAGGTGTTACACCTGACAGATTCCGCTGCTTTCCGATGCCTGTCAGGTGTTTCACCTGACAGCAAAGAGGTCTCATAACTTATTCCAGATC
>JAGLWB010000074.1 GCA_023133655.1 Bacteroidales bacterium | reverse complement strand
CTAAATACAAACAATATGAGGTGTCTGAGATAACTCCACCCCCAATCAAATTGTAATAGAGTTTAAATAAATTGGACGTTATCGTTACATTATCAATGCCTCCTACATAAATTGCTCTGCCAATTTGATTAAAAAAAGCATTATTGATAACAAATGTTCTTTGTGGATTATAATTAATGGCCTTTATTCCATAATAGAGCCGATCAAAGTATGATGAAATGGTATCCTGTTCATAGTCATCCACAACAAAAGAAGAATTAAAACTAAAAATTCCTATACCTTTTTTAATAGTCATATAATAATCTGGATAATCTTCATAAAAAAGCGGAGTCGAATTGACAAATTGGCAACCCCAAAAATCGATTCCACTTACATCGTACAATTTCACAAAGGCTTCCGGATAGAAATTTGTATCTTTCAAACTGGAATTGGTCTCAAATTTTACATCTTTAAAAAAGCTCAAATTGTCAATTATTTTGTTTGTATCATCAATTTCATGATTTTCATAGGTGTAAAATTCTACACCAATTTTATTGTTTATAAATTTAGCATTATTAGCTTTAACAATCCCCCCGGTTTTGTCAAATTGCAATTTCCCTGATGTATCTCTTTCAATTACTGAAATACCCACGTAAGCATTCTTTACTACAGCACCATTTTTTAGTTCTACTATGCCTTGTGCACCTGCTTGTCCTTGGCTAAGATTTCTATTTCCTCTTAGTTCAATACCTTTCCACATACCCTGGCAGTATCCACTTGTTAAATAACCTCCATCTACAATTAATTCACCACCCGGTTCAATAATTAATTTTGCCTGTTCATTAAAATACACATCATCTTTTATGGTTAACTTTCCACCAGATTCAATCCTGATATACATCCGCACCGATCTGACCCCACTCCATATTGTATCTATACCACTTTCAATCACATAATCTGCAGAATCCGGGAATAATGAAATATATGAAACTGCTTTTTCTGCATCAATTCTCCCTGCTCCCAAAAGCCCGGCATAAGCTGGATTTATGGTATCAATATTGTAAGCTGTTTTCTCAATGATATGTTTTACTTCATCTGGGTTTAGGCAAGGGAGTACCGAATAAATTAGAGCTGCCAGACCTGCTGTGATTGGCGAAGAGTGGGAAGTGCCTGAAGAAACTGTGTAACTAGTATCAGTAACAGCACTAGCTGAAATAATTCTATATCCGGGTGCACAAACATTGACTTTATCATTATGGGTATGTATACTCCCCGACCAAGGATTTACATGAGAATTATCAGGGCCTACACTAGATACTGAAATTACTTGATCGTAAGAAGCAGGATAACAATATCCATTGCCATCCGGAGGACAGGACTGAATACCTGGGCCGTTGCCAGCACCAGCAACAACAAGAGTTCCATTATCATAGCAAAGATGGATTATCCTTTTATCAGTCTCGGATTCTCCACATGTTTTCCAACTACAATTTACTACTTTTGCACCTGCGTTTGATAATTCAAGTATTTCACCATAATTCATTTTTCCTAAAATCAACTTACAATCAAATCCAATTGAACTTATTCCAATATTATTATCAGTTTCTCCCGCTGCTAGTACCGCATCAAAAGTACCATGAGTAGAAACTGGAGGATTACCAATAACCTCATGAATTTTATTTTTTAGATCTTCATGAGTTATTAAATATCCATCATCTGAAAGTCCAATAAATATGGAGGAGTCTCCATGAGTATAATCCCATGCACCTTCAGCATTAATAAGATCTAAAGCATAATTTGGGATATTATTTAATGAGTCAATTATTTTATAATCATTAGGGGTATATAACTTACATATAGATGGTATTTTTTCAACATATTGAATAATATGTATTCATTTCAAGAATATCCCAAAGTAATGAATCTTCATTACAATTACATTCCAAAAGATATACTTTGTCTAATAAATATTTGTTTGATTGAGGAAATGAATCTACAATAGGGAAAGCCCTTTCAAAATAATACACATCATGTTTTTTGAAAATATTTTCCATATCCTCATTATCCATATTTATAATAGTATCTTCGCCTAATGAGATTGTAGGTATTCCCAATGAATCAATAACACATAAATATAGTTAGCCTGATTCAAATTCTTGTGAGAAAAGAGTTTTTTGAATTGTGAGTGTTAGTAAGAGAATTGTCAGAATAACAAATACCTGATTTGTTTTGTTTGTTTTCATAGCAGTAAGGGTTTAATGACATATAAAATTATGACTTATACTAAAAAAGAAAAAAATCTGGAGATTAGATGCCGCATGATAATTTCTAGC
>JAGLWB010000073.1 GCA_023133655.1 Bacteroidales bacterium | reverse complement strand
TCATCCAGAAAAGAGATCTCTGACCAGATTATTGTGGAAAACGTTCCAGTGATCATCCCTGCCAATACACCTTTTGCAGTTGTACGCTTCCACTTCAACATCAGCAATAAAGCCGGACCAAAAGAAGAACCCAGTCCTGCCCAGGCATAGGATACCATTGAAAAAATCAGTTTCTCAGAAGTTACAGCAATCAGAAAACCCATTAAGCCAACAATGACAGTGATAAGCCGGCTAAGATTCAGCAGTACTCTTCCTGATACATTTCTACCGAGTGTTTTATGGTAAAAGTCTTCTATTACAGATGAAGTAATAACCAGTAACTGGCTATCTGCAGTTGACATCATAGCAGCTATAGCGCCTGAAATAAACAGGCCTGCAAGCCAGGCAGGAAGCAGTGATTTGGCCAGATGGGGCATAACATGTTCCACATCAGCAAAATACCCATTGCCATATAACGCTAACCCAACAACACCAATCATTATAGCACCGGTAAAAGCAGGCACAGCCCAAATAAGTGCAATGCGTCGGCTTATTTTTATCTTTTCAGAATTTTTTATCGACATAAACCTCGTTAAAAGGTGAGGCTGTCCCATATATCCAAAACCCCAGCTCAGTCCGCTAACGACCAAAGCAATGGCTGCCCATCCTTTTGCCCCACCAAAGATATTGGCATATTCATGACCAGATGAAGATAGGGCTGAAGAGATAGTCGCCCCCTCTGAATAAATCTCTATTATTCCTGCCAAAGGAAGGATCACCAATGTTCCTATCATGATCATTCCCTGGATAAAATCAGTCCATGCAACGGCAAAAAAACCTCCCATCATAGTATAAAAAATAACTATAGCTGTGCCAATTACAACTCCCCAGAATTGAGGAATATCAAAGGTAACATCCAAAATCTTACCAGCTCCGTTGAATTGAGCTGAAAGATAAAAGGTGAAAAAGAACACGATAATCAAGGTTGCTACCATGCGAATCAATCCACTGTGTTTGCCTAGCTTCTCAGCAAAAAAATTGGGTATTGTAATAGCCTGAACCCGCTCCGATTCAACACGCAGATCTTTTGCAATGACAAACCAGTAAAAAAATATGCCCAACACACATCCAAGGGCATCCCACATCGATAAGAAACCAAATGCATAAGCTGCACCCGGCAACCCTAATAAAAGCCACACCGACTCTCCGGAAGCCCTTTCAGATAAAGCAACTACCCAGGGGTTCAGCCCACGGCCGGCTAAAAAGAAATCCTGATGGGTTTTATTTTTTCGATAAGTAAGAAACCCCACTACAAGGACAATAATTAAATATACAAGAAAGCCAAGCAGCGTGTAGTCCATTTTCTAATACATTAATGATATTATACCGCATTCACCTCCATCTCCAGCGCTATCCCAAACATGTTAAATACCGATTCATTAATTTCTTTAGCAAGCTCCATAATCTCTTTCCCGGTTGCATGCCCATAATTCACCAACACAAGTGCCTGTTGATCATACACACCAACATCCCCTCTGCGAAACCCTTTCCATCCACAAAACTCTATCATCCAGCCGGCTGCCAGCTTATGGCTTCCATCACTCTGTTCAAAAGAGATAATTCCCGGAAAGCGCTCTTTAAGATTTTCATACATGGCATGACTAACCAGCGGGTTCTTAAAAAAACTCCCGGCATTTCCAAGCACTTCCGGGCCAGGCAATTTCCGGTTCCTAATGTTAATAACGGCCTCCCTGATAGCTTTTAGGCAAGGATCCATAATGGCCATATCTGCGAGTTCTTTTTCAATTGACCCATAACTGGTATTAAAAACCGGGATCCGCGATAGTCTCATCGTAACCGACACAATCAAATACTGGTTTTTCAGTTCTTTCTTAAAAATACTGGTTCTGTATCCAAAATTACATTCCTTTTGCGTGAATATTTTTCGTTCACCAGTTTCTAACGCTATGGCTTCCAACTCAACAAATACATCCTTAAACTCAACACCATAAGCCCCAATGTTTTGAATCGGCGCAGCGCCAACATTACCAGGTATCGACGATAAATTTTCAATCCCCCCATAACCGTTTTCAACACAGAATCGAACAAGGTCATCCCAAATTTCACCGCCATAAGCTTTGACATAAACAAGATTTTCCTCTTGTTCAATAACTTCTATTCCTTTTATATTGATCTTGATAATGGTCCCCTGAAAATCCTGGACAAACAAAACATTACTACCTCCTCCAATGACAAGGTAGGGCTTATGGCCGGGTTTGGCAAAGGATAAAAATACTTGAAAGTCATCTTTATGCAATAATTCAACAAAATGACTTGATTTGACATCGAGACCAAATGTATTGAATTCCTTGAGTGAATAATCCTCAAATATTTTCATCAAACGCTAACCTGAATTATTTATATATGTTGATAAACCGTTAAAATGGTTACTTTAATTAAGAATGAAATGTTTTAACCAATGACAAAAGAAGCTGGATAATTTCACAAAATAAATAAATTTCCATTAGAATTCATAAGCATTCTGAATTAAGTCGTAATTTCGTGGGCATGGATGGGAAAAAAAAGTGATTTAAAACAGGCCATTATTTCAGTCACCAACGATCTGGTTACAGACCGGCGTATTGACAAAACTTCCCTGGCATTAATAAAAACAGGCTTTTCAGTTGTGATGATTGGAAGAAGGAAGAGAGATAGTTTACCTTTAGAAAAACGGGAATATCACACGAAAAGAATGTTTCTTTTTTTTGAAAAAGGACCTCTATTCTATGTGGAATATACTATTCGGCTCTTTTTTTATCTTCTTTTTCACAAAGCAGATTTGTTAATTTCAAATGATCTGGATACGCTGTTGCCAAATTATCTGGTTAGCCGGTTAAAAAAAACACCCCTTATTTATGATACACATGAGTACTTTACAGGTGTTCCTGAACTTGTTAACCGACCTTTTGTTCGTCGTTTCTGGAAACGAATTGAGAAATGGATATTTCCAAAACTCGATAATATCATCACAGTAAATAACTCAATCGCAAAGTTGCATAATAAGGAGTATAATGTGGACATTAAGGTTGTCAGGAATATACCTCCCAAGCCTGTTTCACCTAAGAATCTGAGCAGAAAAGAGCTCGGGCTTCCCGAAAAGAAACGTATTATTTTATTACAGGGAGCTGGAATCAATGTCCAACGTGGTGCAGAAGAAGCTATTGAGGCTATGCAATACATTGACAACGCGCTTTTCCTTATCATCGGAAGCGGAGATGTAATAGATATCTTGCATAACTTAGTAAAAGAACTTAACCTTAATGAGAAAGTTCTTTTCTTACCCAAGCAACCTTTCGACCGTTTGATTCATTATACTAAGTGTGCAGACATTGGTGTTACTATTGATAAGGATACAAACATTAATTACCGGTACAGTCTGCCCAACAAACTGTTTGATTATATCAATGCCGGTATCCCGGTACTTGCATCATCGTTGGTTGAGATAAAGCATATTGTTGAAAAATATGACATAGGCGTTTTAATTGAAAGCCACGACCCTGAACACATAGCCATGAAGATCAAGTACATGCTGGAAGATGAAAAAAGGACAGCTCAATGGAAAAAGAACCTAAAAAAAGCTTCATTGGAGCTTGACTGGAACAGAGAAGAAAAAGTGCTGTTGGAGATTTTTTCAAAATATGCTTGATAAACATTTGCATATTATATCATTCAATGTCCCCTACCCTCCCAACTATGGTGGTGTTATAGATGTTTTCTATAAACTAAAAGCGCTACATCGTGAAGGTGTAAAAATTCATCTCCATTGTTTTAAATATGACAGAGCTACATCGGAAAAATTGTTAAAATACTGTATAACAGTAAATTACTACGACCGAAAAACAGGCTTCCTATCTGCAGTTAGTACTAAACCCTATATCGTTTCCAGTCGCCGGTCAGAAGAACTAATTACGAATCTGCTAAAAGACAACCACCCTATTCTTTTTGAAGGATTACATTCGTGTTATTATATTGATGACAAAAGACTACAAAGTCGAAAAAAGATCTACCGGGAAAGTAACATTGAGCATCTATATTATTATAACTTGTTTAAGGTTGAAAAAAAAATTACGTCAAAATTGTATTTTTTATCCGCAAGTTTCAAACTGAAAATTTATGAAAAGATACTCAGGCATGCTTCACTTATGTTGGTTGTTTCACAAAAAGACACCGAATATCTTCAAAGTCGCTTTCCGGCAGGTGATATCCGTTTTCTACCCAGTTTTCATGCTAACACTGAGGTTTCATCCCTGAATGGCATTGGTAATTATGCTTTATACCATGGTAATTTAACTGTAGCTGAGAATGACAAGGCTGCACACTATCTTATAGAGGAAGTATTCAACGATATTGATACAAAATTGATCATAGCAGGATTGAGCCCGCAGGAACATCTAAAACGCTTAGCCGGGAACTATCCGAATGTCAAGATTGTCGTTACTCCTACTGACGAAGAAATGTTCAATCTGATTAAAAATGCTCAGGTAAACATCCTCGTCACTTTTCAGGCTACCGGTCTAAAGCTAAAACTATTAAATACCTTATATAATGGACGTTTCACACTGGTAAACACACAGATGCTTAATGGTACACGGCTTAACGATCTTTGTGTGATTGCAGATGGCAAGCAGGAGTTTAAAAAAGCATTGGATGATTTATCAAAGAAAAAATTCACCAAAGAAAATATTAAACTCAGGAAAGAGACACTGAACAGATTCTATTCCAACGAAACCAATGCAAAAAAGCTAATAGAATATGTATTCTGAAGCATTTAGCTTTCCATCTTCGCATTTTATGGTCCTTGCCGGGAATTTCCGAAAAAGTGAATAGTTATGAGTAGCCATCAATATGGCAGTACCTACTTTACTTATCTTGAAAAGCAGGTCCATTATTCCCTCCGATGTTTCCGGGTCAAGATTACCTGTCGGTTCGTCGGCCAGAATAATTTCAGGATTGTTTATTAACGCTCTGGCAATTGCCACGCGTTGCTGTTCTCCTCCTGAAAGCTCAAACGGCATTTTAAAACCCTTTGTGCCCAGTCCAACCAAATCAAGTACTTCCATAATGCGAGACTGCATTATATTCTTATCTTTCCATCCGGTAGCCGTCATAACAAATAACAGGTTATCGCTTACCGATCGGTCTGTTAATAGCTGAAAATCCTGAAACACAATCCCAAGTTTTCTTCTCAAAAAAGGAATCTCTTTCTGTTTAATTTTTGTGAGATCATATCCAACAACAACGGCCTCCCCTTCCACAACTGGAAGTTCGGCATATAGGGTTTTAAGCAAACTGCTCTTTCCGGTACCGGTTTTACCTACGAGATAGACAAACTGCCCTTCTTCAATGGCCAGGTTAACATCAGAAAGAATCAAAATATTCTTCTGATAAATAAAAAGGTTGGTTAATGCTATTACAACTTTATCAGACATTGTTTACTCTCTTAATAGTTTAATTCAGTGATACCAAATTAGCAAAGCCCATAAATGCCAACGCCAGAATACCTGCCGAAACCAATGCAATCGGAATACCCTTCATCCCTTTGGGCACATCCATCAAATCAAGATGCTCACGAATGCCGGCAAAAATTACCAGCGCCAGACCAAAGCCAATTGCATTAGAAATTGCAAAAACAACACCGCCGAGGAGATTAAAGTCATAAGAAATAGTCTGCATGGCTACACCAAGCACAGCGCAATTCGTTGTAATCAACGGCAGGAAAACGCCTAATGCCTGAAATAAGGCAGGGCTCACTTTTTTCAGGATGATCTCTACCATTTGTACGAAAGCCGCAATAACAAGGATAAACGCAATGGTTTGCAAAAAACCAATACCAAGCGGATCAAGTAGATAATGTTGTATCAGGTAGGTTACGATGGTTGCTAATGTCATAACAAATAAAACAGCTCCACTCATACCAACAGCTGTAGATATCTTTTTTGAAACACCGAGAAACGGGCAAACACCTAAAAATTGTGACAGAACAATATTGTAAACAAAAACCGCAAAGATGACTATTACCAAATATTCCATGATCAATAATTATTTTAAATAAAATGAAATGGGCAATTCCCCTCCTTTTATGTTGTTTTTCGTAGTGTATTAATAAATGCTATCAGGAAGCCAAGTGTAATAAAAGCCCCGGGAGCGAGAATAAAAACAAGAATTCCATCACCGGTAATAAAACGGTAACCAAAGAATGACCCATTACCCAGGATTTCTCTGACAGCCCCCAACAATGTAAGTGCAAAAGCAAATCCAAGCCCCATACCCAACCCATCATTAATGGATGATAAAACAGTATTCCTTGATGCAAAAGCTTCTGCCCTTCCCAAAACGATGCAGTTCACTACGATAAGTGGGATAAAAATACCGAGTTGCTCATGCAATGCCGGAGCAAACCCGGCCATAAACAAATCAACGATAGTCACAAATGAAGCGATGATCACAATAAATGTTGGAATCCTGACCTTATCAGGTATCACGTTCTTAACCAGGGAAATTACCAGGTTCGACATCACCAGAACGAAAGTGGTGGCCAAACCCATACCCAGTCCGTTGATTGCAGATGTGGTAACACCCAATGTTGGGCACATACCCAACAGAAGAATAAATACCGGATTTTCCTTTAAAAAGCCTTTGGTGAAATTTGCTACTTGATTCATTATTGTCCCCCTCCTTCTTTTTCAAATGTTTGATATGCCCGGTT
>JAGLWB010000072.1 GCA_023133655.1 Bacteroidales bacterium | reverse complement strand
TTTGAAAAACTCAGTCAATAGTAAATGTAACCCTGCTATCCTGGATATCTATTACAAACTTACCTCAAAGTACCATACAACTCCTCTCAAATCTCAACGATCTCTGCTTGGGTGGTATAAGATACCAAAGAGGGGTATTAGGCTCTATTGAAGGAGTTATAACTTAATGGTTATAATTCTTTAAAAAAACAGAATGCTCCAAAAGCAATGGAAATTATCATACGGGCTCGCCCGTCCGCCCACCGGCGGATAAATCAACTCGACACATGAATCTTTTTTGTTTCACTGTGGTTAAAAAGCCCGAACAGCACGTACCCTGCGTGTGCCAATCTTATTGCTGAAGAGCTGATTGCCATTGCTGAAGTCCTGTATCCTTGCGTCGTAGTCGTAGTTAACGCTCTCGAGAGAACTCCAATAATAGTCACTGGCAAAAGCAGTACCACCATTTGATGTTGCCGTTGCATCTATTGTAGCATTATTTTGGTACATTAGGTTTAATTTTTCTGTGGAGGGTAAATACCAGTCACCGTATGTTTTGCCACCTTCTGTAATTTGCAATTCGTTGCAAATTCGGGCTGCATACACAGCTATATGTTCGTTATCCCTTATCTTTTCTCAGGTGTTAGTAAGGTTAAATATTTGCCCTCCCTCCGAAAAGTCAATTTCTTGCCACAAAGGCTCAAAGGCACCAAGCCCCACTAAGCTTAAAGTTCTGAATATCTGTTTTTTGTGAATCTTGGTATCTTAGTGTTTTCTTCGTAACATTTTCCTAATTTTTGATCTTTCGGAGCAGACTCAATATTAAATGATGAAGTAAAATTAAACCTTTGCCCTGATTACTTGTATCTGGAGTTAGGAAATTCAAGCGGACAAAAAATTATCCATGTTATTACGGCTCCGGAAGAGCCAGGTGTTGGTAACATTGAAACCCCGCCGAAAAATCATCAAACCCCTTTAGGGGTGACATAATGGAGATATTTTAAGTATACTTGATTTTGGAGCTCTGAAAAAGCTTGCAGCTATTAAAAAATATTTGCACTAACCGATTATATTCCTTATCTTTAAGGGCTTACCAAATCAAAAAAGCCATGAAAAAACTACTCCTTTTGTTGACATTATTTCTTGTGTCAGGTTTAATTCTTTTCGCTCAGGCACCACAAGCATTCAAATACCAGGCCATTGCCAGGGATATAAATGGGAACATCCTAACAAACAGTCCGATCGGGATCAGGATCACCATACTGAAAGAAGGTGTGGATGGAACCGCAGCTTATGTAGAAACCCAGCAGGTGAAATCAAATCCCTATGGCATCATTAATCTGGTCATTGGTAAAGGCCAGGTTGAAAAAGGAAATTTTACCGAGATCAACTGGGGGGAGGATGCCTGTTTTATCAAAATAGAAATTGATATTACAGGAGGTACGGATTATAAAGGGGTAGGTACTTCACAACTCTATGCTGTTCCATATGCGCTTTATGCTGAGCAGGCCGGAAACATCGTCACTCAAAAAACAGGAATTCCATTAGTAGCTAAAAGATCACCTGTACAAACCACTAATACCCAGGGTCGTTTTTCCGGGACTCCAAATTGTAAAATAAGCGCTGCCGGTAATAGCTATCTGAACGCTTTTGTGGGAAACGTTGGTATTGGGACGACTTTTCCCGGCGGTCAATTGCATATTGTCGGAACACCTGTGAATGCCTACATTATTATCAGTGTAAATCAATCATCAGGTGGAGGAGATGCCATGTTGTACTTTGCTGAGGATAAATCCAATTACAACTCAATGTATTTGAAGTATGAAGGAGATAGTGATAAATTGTTGATTGCAGGCCGGACAGGCACCGTACACTACGGACCACATATGAGTATCAATCGCTTTGACGGTAACATTGGTATTGCAACAACCACTCCATCTCAAAAACTCGATGTAAACGGAAACATAAAAGCAGATTATTTGTACGGAAATGGTTCCGGGCTCACTAATCTTCCTGGTGATGATCTTGGCAATCATACAGCCACTCAAAACATTCTTCTGAATGGAAACTGGCTTTCGGGTGACGGAGGAAATGAAGGGGTTTTTGTGGATAATTCAGGTAATGTTGGCATTGGATTAACTAACCCTCAAAACAGCGTGCATATTTCAGGTAATGCCTTAGTTGGGACAACGTCAAAAGGAATTCAATTTAAGACTGACGGAACATTTGTCGACGTGTTATCTGTTGGTACAGATCTGGCCATAAACTATATGGGAAACAATACCCTGCTTAATATTGTGGGGGGAAATGTTGGAATAGGATCGGTAAATCCATCCGAGAAGCTTGCAGTTAAAGGGGATGCTACAAAACAAGATGGAGGTACATCATGGAAGGTTTGGTCGGATGAAAGGTTGAAAACTAATATAAACACCATTCCTGATGCCTTAGGAAAGATAAACAAGCTTCATGGAGTAACATTTGAATGGAAAGACCAGGAAGAATTCCAGCCGGGTATCCATATGGGCATGATCGCCCAGGAAGTTGAAGGTGTGATTCCAGAATGGATTTCTACCGGGCCAAATGGCTATAAGATGTTCCAACCGGAAGGTTTCGAGGCTCTTATCGTGGAAGCCATAAAAATGCTGCTTGAGGAAAATAACAGGCTACGACATGATATTGAGGAGCTTAGATTACTGGTTGATAAAAATGCCAAATGAAAGAAATGCAAACCATAGCCATTTATGGTACAAAACTTGCATATAATAAAACATACTTATTGAATTATTATTTGTGATGATTGACATAGTCCATATTTAAAACTCTTATTTCATTGTTGTAAAATCAAATCATTATGTATTGTACAATTAAATCTCCGGCTTTCATTTATGCTGCAATTCTGTTTTTCACGTTCTCTTTACTCTCCTGCTCAACATCCCAGGTTGCCATGGAAGTTCTTGTTCCGGGGGATATTGCAGTATCACAAGAAATTAATGATGTTGGTATTGTGAATCGTTCTTTGCCCGCAGATGATGAAAAGTTTACTAATTTTCTTGAAGGCTTATTCACAGGCGAATCAATTTTGGCAGATAAAATTGGGTCAGAAAATTGTCTGATTGGTCTTGCCAATGAATTACACGATTCACCCAGGTTCAATATCGAGATAATCGAAGGAATAGATCTTAGGGGCACCGGTACCCGCGAATTTCCTGCACTTCTTACATGGGGTGAGGTTAAAAACCTTTGTAAAACTTATAAGGTGGATGCCATGATTGTTCTTGAAACATTTGACTCAAATATTTTTCTTGAACAGGGTGAAGAAGAAAAAGAAAAGAAAGTTGACGGTCGGGAGATTCTCGTTATCGAGTATTATGCAGAATTGAATGTAGATGTAAACGCTGGTTGGAGAATATATGACCCTGTCAACAAAGTAATAGTAGATCAAAATGTTTACCGGGACCATATTTCATGGTATGAAGATGACGAAAAACCCGAGAAAGTTATGAAGCGTTTACCATCTAAAAGAGAAGCAGTAAACCAGGCTGCTATCCATGCAGGAAATCGCTATGCAAGAAGGATTTCTCCAACCTGGTTAAAAGTAAACCGTGCGTATTACACCAAAGGGCATGATGATTTTGAGCTGACTAAAAGGTATGTAAAAACAAACAGTTGGGATGAAGCAGCTAATGTATGGCAGCGGTTGGTTGATTCTCCTGACCTCAAAATTGCCGGAAGGGCAGCCTATAACATGGCCCTTGCCAGTGAAATGAATGGGGATTTAGAAATTGCCATCGCCTGGGCTAAAAAATCATACGAAGAATGCGGTAATAAGAAAGCATTACATTATTTGCGTATTCTGGAAAGAAGGTTGGCTGATCAGCAAATCCTTCAACAACAAATGGGGGAGTAATCACTATTATTTGTTTCTTTGCATTTCAAAATTAAATCTACTGTTTTCTTTAATCATATATCAACTATGGAAAGTAGGACATTCGCTGAAAAAATCTTTGGAGCTAAAGCAGGGACTATTATGTTTAAAAAACCGGATATTGTTCTGACACATGACAATACGGTTAGTATTGAGAAAACCTTTCAGAAAATGGGAGGGACCAGGGTTTCTGACCCTGATCAATTATTGTTTGTTCTTGATCATAATGCGCCCCCCACAAGCGCTAAGCTGGCAAACGATTACCAACGCATTCGTGATTTTGCAAATGAACAGGGTGTTAACAAGTTTCATGATGCCGGAGATGGCATTTGTCATCAAATCATGGCACATTATGCAAAGCCGGGGATGGTGATCGTGGGTAGTGACAGCCATACGTGTACTGCCGGTGCCTTCAATGCCTTTGCTGCCGGAATTGACCGAACAGAAGCCGCAGGCCTATGGAAGCAGGGAGAAACATGGTTTCGTGTACCGGAGAGCATTAAAATTACATTAACGGGAAAATTCAAAGATGGGGTTTATGCCAAGGACCTTTCACTTTGGATAATTGGGATGATCGGGTCGAGCGGGGCAGATTATAAATCAATTGAATACCATGGAGACGGGGTTTTAAACCTCTCCATTGCCGAACGTATGACACTATGTAACCTGGCATCGGAAATGGGTGCAAAAAATGCAGTCTTTCCTCCCGATCAGGTTCTATATGAATATTTGGGCGAAGAGGTAAAAGGATTTAAAGGCGATGCCGATGCCAAGTATGTTAAAGAAATAAATATTAACCTGGATGAGATATTCCCACTTGTGGCAGCTCCTCATCACGTTGATAATGTTAAATCTGTTTCTGAGGTTCAAGGGACAAAACTAAACCAGGCATTGGTGGGAACCTGTACCAATGGCAGGCTGGAAGACCTCAGAGAGGCTGCTTCGGTTTTAAAAGGGAAAAAAATTCCTTCCGGGTTTCAATTCCTGGTTGTACCAGCCTCAAAAGAGATATATATGCAAGCGCTAAAAGAGGGCTTGATTCAAATATTTATTGAAGCAGGGGTTAATGTGTTATCTGCTTCTTGTGGTCCGTGCCTGGGAACAGGGCAAGGAATACCAGCTGATAACTTTACGGTTATTTCAACTGCTAACAGAAATTTCAAAGGGCGTATGGGGAATAAAAATGCCAGTATTTACCTGGCTTCTCCCGCTACAGTGGCCACCTCTGCTTTAAAAGGGAAAATAACAGATCCCCGGGGGAATAAGGCTAATGATCGTTATCCGTTTGTTGTGGAGCAAAGTAAAACTATTGATATCCTTGAAGGCGATAACAGGTACCTTGGCCAGGTATGGAATTATGCTGATATAGACAACCTGAATACCGACCAGATGTTTGCCGGTAACCTGACTTACAATGTTCTCAGTGCTGAACCTGAAAAAATCATGCCTCATCTGTTTAAAGGTTTTGATGACAGTTTCTCAGAAAGGGTAAATGCCGGGGATGTTATTATGGCAGGCTCTAATTTTGGCTGTGGCAGCTCCAGAGAGCACCCGGCTGTTGGTTTAGCATATGCAGGCGTAAAAGCGGTAATATGCAAATC
>JAGLWB010000071.1 GCA_023133655.1 Bacteroidales bacterium | reverse complement strand
AAAAAATCCTCGTTGATTTTGCAAAAAATGATAAGGCTTGGCAAGTTCGTTGTGCAGCAATAAATAGTGTAACCAACCAAAAAGTCCACATTGATGTTACGAAAAATGATGTAGACGATAGGGTTCGCGGAATAGCAATAATACAAGTAGCCGATAAAGAAGTCCTTACTGATATTGCGAAAAATGATGTTAACGAGGTGGTTCGAGGAATAGCACAAATAAGACTACTAGGATTACAGATTTCTAATAAAGACACATAAGCAATGTGGGATCAAGTAGCAGATAAAAAATATGAACATAAAATTAAATTAAAAGCAAAGGGGGTATCATGGCATTATTACATTTTTTCAAATCAAAACCGAAGAAGACAATCGAAAGTTCACGTGAGAACGCTTCAGGTTCGGAATCAAAAAAAACAAAGTTCGTTGAAGATATTGTTGAAGATCTACGTCTGAAACCTCCAACAAATGAAATATGCTATGTTGTTTTATTTGGCAACCGACCTCTTACTGCTAAAGAACAAGAAGATGAAGATGACATTATGTGTTTTACGCACAAGAGCAAGGCAGAAGATTTTATTCAAGGATATCAACAATATTATAATACTACGGAACCTTTATCAATACTGGCAATAGGTCAGTTATCTAAATTATGGGAAATGTTACACAATAATGCAAAAGATAAACTTTATCAGCCACCTTATGGTCTTTTAATTAACTATAATTATTCCGGGCAACCTTGTAACTGGTACAGTCTAACCGACCTTAAGAATTTTGGTTTCGAGGGTTTTAAAAAGGGATTTAGTTTGTATCTACGATAACCTGCCTTTTAACTATATTCTGTGTATCATATTGTAAAGAGTGGGTTTGTAGGTATAAAGTCAGTAGTAAAAAAGTAATTGCCTGGTGGTAAAAATGAAAAAAATGGGCTTACAGATTACTAACACGCGCTCATAAATAATTGCCGAGGCAGTAATAATTTCAAGGACTGTAGCCCGCATTAAGTTCGGTGTAACTTGACAGGAAAGCACTCCATAATCGGCAACTATTCATAGCGCCACCGTTGTGGAGCATTAAATCCTTTTTTCAATGACAAAATAAATTTTTGTATTTTTGTATTAAATATAAAACGATGGAAAGCGTGATTCTACATACCAACAAATCAGAGGATTTAAGTTTAATTCTTCAATTGGCCAGAAAGCTAGGAATATCAGCAAGAAA
This sequence comes from Bacteroidales bacterium, assembly GCA_023133655.1. Classification (GTDB taxonomy): domain Bacteria; phylum Bacteroidota; class Bacteroidia; order Bacteroidales; family JAGONC01; genus JAGLWB01. The sequence goes on along the minus strand of JAGLWB010000071.1, from coordinate 465 downwards.
ACTTTCAAAAGATGAATTTGAGGATTTAGGTTTATCGATAGCAATATCAGAAGGTAAAACAGGGGAATATGTTGAGATAGAAACTTTCTTGAATGAACTTCACGATGGAAGTAAAGATTGATAAAACCTTTTAAAAAGACATTAAAAGGATAAAGGACAAAGCCTTCTTAAAAAAAGTTGCTGACTCTATCCTCAATACTCAACAGGCAGAAAATTTAAGACAAGTCAAAAAGCTTAAAAAACTAAGAGGTTCCTCCGGCCATTATAGGATTAAAATTGGAGACTACCGACTTGGATTAATCATATCAGAATCTACAATTGAATTTATCAGGTGTTTACATAGAAAAGATATTTATAAATTCTTTCCTGAATAAATTACACTCCAAAATTGAGTAGACGGCCAGTGAGCCAATAGCCCACTGGTGCACCCCTCACACCACCGTACGTCCGCCAGCTGGCGGATAA
>JAGLWB010000070.1 GCA_023133655.1 Bacteroidales bacterium | reverse complement strand
AAAAATAGCTTCTGCAATTTTTGTTTTGTTTCTCATTTATGGAACTGCATCACCTCAATCATGCCTGCCTGAGGGCATCACCTTCAATACACAGGAACAGATAGACAATTTTCAAATAAACTATCCTGATTGTACCGAAATAGAAGGAGATGTAATAATTGGTGGGTCTATAACTAATTTGGACGGATTAAATATTTTAACAGCTTTCCGGGGAAACCTTTGGATTGGCGACAACGCTGCCCTGACAAGTCTAACGGGATTGGAAAATGTGACTTCCATCGGGGGATACCTTTGGATTAGATACAACGATGTGCTGACTAATTTAACGGGGTTGGGCAATGTGACTTCCTTTGGGGGAGACGTTTGGATTGGGAGCAACGCTGCCCTGACGAGTTTAACGGGATTGGACAATATAACATCTATCGGCGGAAACCTTAGGATTGGATACAACGATACCCTGACAAGTCTAATGGGATTGGGCAATGTGACCTCCATCGGGGGATACCTTTATATTTATGAAAACTATAACCTAACAAGTCTAACAGGGCTGGAGGGGCTGATTTCCATAGGGGGAGACCTTGAGATTTTTAACAACGATGCCCTGACTAGTTTAACAGGTCAGGAGGAGCTGACTTCCATAGGAGGAGACCTTATGATTGGATACAACCCTGCCCTGGCAGGTCTAACGGGATTGGAAAATGTGATTTCCATCGGGGGACGCCTTGAGATTTTTAACAACTATGCCCTGACTAGTTTAACAGGCCTGGAGGGGCTGACTTCCATCGGGGGATACCTTTGGATTGCTAACCATGATGCACTTACAAGTCTAACAGGTTTGGATAACATAGATACAGCCTCTATCGATGGTTTATACATTTTCACTAACAGTTGCTTATCTACTTGTGAAGTACAAAGTGTTTGTGATTATCTAATCAGTCCTACCGGAACTATTGAGATATATAATAATGCCCCTGGTTGTAATAGCCAGGAAGAAGTGGAAGAAGCTTGTGAGTTATCCGTGGAGAACATAAATCCCAAAGACGAGATTTCTATATTTCCAAACCCTGCAAACAGGCAACTGACTATTTCCAGCAAAGATGGAAAAACAATAGAAGAAATAATCATTTATAATTTAACAGGGCAAAAAGCCCAACAGGAGAAGCCGGTAAACAATATCATTGATATATCAAAACTTCAGCCGGGGATGTATATTATAGAAGTGTTATCGGGGCAAAGGAAAATCAGGGAGAAATTGATGATTGTGAAAGAGGGATGACAAAACTCTCATTATCCACACTCTTGGGGCTTTATAAAAGCAATAAAGAGCAAACCTATGTTTATTTATTAACGAGTTGCCAAACAAAATTAAAAAGATGAAAAAAACATTAATCTTTAGCGTATTCTTTATAATAAGTAGTACAATTTTTTCGCAAAGTTGGAAAATATACCCTTATACACCTGCTGGTAGCTTAATATCCTTTCCAATTGATGAAGGAAGACATTCGGCAGAACCAACAGAATGGTGGTATACTATTGGACATCTCACTGGCGATTCAACTGGAAATCATTATAGTTATATGCTTACTTACTTTTATTATCCGGTAGGTATATTTGATGGATTTAGAATTCTTAATATAAGCAATGATGATATAGGTTTGTTCTTTGATGAAACTAAGGCGCTTACTTATAATGTTTTAGCTACAGATAGTGTTTATATTGAAGCAGAAATATTTTTGGGTGGAACCGAAACATGGTATAATAAAATAGACACGCTTGGAAATTCCTTGCCTTTTGAATATGAAATATCAGCCAGCGCAACAAACGGATCACTTAATTTAGAATACGATGCATTAAAACCACCACTCATTTTAGCCGATAGTGGTTTTCTTTATCAGGGTTATACAGACTACACCTATTACTATTCACAGACAAAAAATGCCGTAAGCGGAATAATTACATTTGATGGTATTACCGAAAGTGTTAGTGGGACATCATGGATTGATAGGCAGTATGGTACATTTAATCCTTCAAGTGGACAAGAGTATGAATGGTTCTGTATTCAATTATCTAATGGTATGGATATTAATGTTTGGAATATTTTTACAAGCGATGATGAAATACCTGATACTTTAACATTTAAAATTTTGTCGGCTTATGTTGATGATACGACACAATATACAACTTCAGATTTTGAAATAGAACGCCTTAAGTATGCTTATATGCCCGATAGCTTAATGTGCTATTCTCAAAAGTGGAGAATTACTTCAGTAGTAAATAATATTGATATTGTTATCTCCACATTACATTCGGATTATGAGGTTCAGTTGCCATTTAGGTTTTATGAGGGTTCAACAACTATCGCAGGAACAGTTGATGGTAATAATGTTACAGGCATTGGATTTGCTGAGTTGTTACACTCTTATGAGAGACCCGATATGACTATGACAAATACTTTAATGTGGAACGTAGCGACACCATTAACATGGCAACTCAATAACCCTGATGATGGTAATCCATTGAAATATGATTTGGAATATAGTATTGACAATCAACAAACATTTTTGCTAATTGATTCGCAGCTCATAGATACTTTATATTATTGGAATACAACTCCGTTATTGGAAGGAGATACTTGCTGGATAAAAATTACCGGATATTCTATTGATACTACGCTTACTAATTCTATTATTACAAAATTAATTGTGAATAATAGTAGTTTAGTAAATGAAATTAGAAATCAAAGATCTGTATTTATATACCCCAACCCAACAACCGGGCAATTTACTATTAAAGGAGAAAATATTCAAAGAATAGAAGTAGCTGATATTAATGGGAAAATAATTTATTCATCGATGCATCATCAAACAAATCTCTCTATTGATTTAGGTGTTCTGCCCAAAGGTATGTACTTTGTGAAGGTAACAACAGATTTAGAAACAATAGTTAAAAAACTTATACTTGAGTAAAATACGTTTGGTAACAAGAAAGTGAAAAATAATTAAAACCAAAAAAGCCTTGTAACAACATGTATTACAAGGCTTTATGAAATTTTTTCAGCGGTCACGACGAGACTCGAACTCGTCCCGAGAACTCGGGATGACAGGCCGACATCACTGACTATCTATCAATCGATTATAAAAATCATGATTTTTCTGCTTTTTTAGGAATTTCTCCCTCTTGATTGCTGCTGTTTTCGAAACATATTTTTCTTTGTAAACAAGCTTCCATGGTCGTTTATGCGATGTATACCGAGTACTACCATGATTGTGTTCAAATAACCGACCTTGTAAATCATGGGTAAAACCAATGTAAAAACTGCCATCGAATGCACTTTGAAGTATGTATACATAATATATCATCGTATTGTAATCAGTTTTCAATCCTGAAAATTATTTCAAATATTTGCATTATCCAATAAAGTGTGAAAATATAAATATAATTTTTGCAGATAAGAAAATTTGATTTATATTTGCACTCCCATTTTGGGAAACAGTTCTTTAAAAATATTAAACGGTCACGTAGTTCAGTTGGTTAGAATGCCGGCCTGTCACGCCGGAGGTCGCGAGTTCGAGTCTCGTCGTGACCGCTTAAGAAGCCCTCAAGTGAGGGCTTTTTTTATTTCCGGCCTGTCATCCCGAGTCCTCGGGACGAGTTCGAGTCTCGTCGTGACCGCGAAGCAAAGCTCCACATAATGATGGAGCTTTTTTTTTGAACCTAAACTTGCTTTATTAAACCTGAGAGACGGAAGGCTTTTATTATTTACTGACTACCAGTTTTTATTACCAAAATCATATTTTAACCCGATGCTGAAATTATACGGGATGTATGTTAACTGCATAAGACGGTTTACCTCAGCATAAATAGCAATCCTTGACCAGGGCTTAACTTCAAAACCTATTCCAGGGCTAAGCCTGGGGCGAAACCCTATGGTGTTTGTTGTTTCAGTGGTTCGATTGTTTAATATGTAACGTGTTTTTATGGATGATATATATGAAATGTCTGCAATATGAACCATAAAAAACGCACTGGACTTCTTTGATTTCCAAAAATCAAATTCATACCTGAGGCCCAGGCTGATTGTTTCATCCCTACTTGATTCAAAATGATATGTTGAATAGTCTATCGAGTACTTCAGCGAGTGACGGCTTACGCTTGAAAAATAATATTGAAAGCCCATAATAACACCCCATGATGCTTCAGTTGTTGGCTTAACGTAATAAGAAACGTAATTACTAAATTGCCCAAAAAACACCCAATTAGGGTTACGTTTTTCTTTCACATAAGAGCTCCAATAATATGAAACGTTTCCTCTATTGTAATCTAGTATAAGGTTTGATAAATCCTTTTCATTGAGAAAAATTTTTCTCAATTCCTTAACCAAATCAGGGCGGTCAGGCATAAGCGCTCCCAGTATGCCAATATACTGATAATCTTGCCTGGTATAATTCTTGCCTTCTTTAACAATTAATACATCGTTATTCTCAAGTCTATACAAAGAATTATTTTTCGAAACATAATAATACATTTGACTGTTTTCCTCCCTTTTGAACAAGCTAATTATTGGGGATTCAATTATTAATTGCAAGATCAGCACCTGGCTATCTTGTTTATCCTGATATGTTTTTGAAACAAATCTTTCTCCACTGTTCAGTTGTATTTCGTTTATCTGTGTTGGTGTAAATATATTCTTTGCACCTTTTTCATCATGAAAGATAATATCAGTAGGTTGATCATAATAATAACTTATATCACCACTAATAACTTCTCCATTCTTCATTATTAAATCACCTTTTTCATTTTGAATCTGCGCAAATAAAAATGTCGAACAGAAAAAAGATGATACTAGTAAAAGGAACCAACCAAAATATTTTTTCGTGTTTTTCAAATATTTATAAGCTGGCAAATCTAATCCGAATAATTCACAAACGAAAACATTTTCAATATAAATTAATATGGCGACAAAGGAAAGCTAATGTTTTATCTGCTCTGCTTTCATCGTGAAATCACCCCCCCCTTAAAATCCACGGATTTAATATCTTTGCGAAAAAAATTCCTATGCTGAAAATCGCCCTTGCCCATACAAACAACAAGCTGGATGAATTCCGGCAATGTAAAGACTTCTTCTTCTATACACTCGAAAAGGAAGCGAAAGCCATCCCAAAACCTGAAATCATCAAAGCGGAAGGTTGCCAGTCGATCATTGGCAAAACTTTTCAGTTGATCGATGCAAAAATTAACATACTGATCGTATCTGAAATTGATCCGGATGATGAAATTGTTTTGAATAATTCAGAAATTGAGGTTCGGAAGATGCCGGGGCAGGATGTAGAAGGAATTCCCCATTTGAAGGATGGTTTTATAAATATGTTGAAAGAATTATAGAATGGGACTGTTTTGAGTTGATATCCGATTAATGATATCCGATATTCGATTTTCGAATTATTTCAAATTAGAACCTTAAACTTTGAACCTCAAACCTTAAACTTTGAACCTCAAACCTTAAACTTTGAACCTTGAACCTTAAACTTTGAACCTTGAACCTTGAATCGGGAAAAAGGAAACAGGAATCGGGAATCGGGAATCAGGAATCGGAAATCAGGAACCTTGAACTTTGAATCCGC